>JAOARS010000471.1 GCA_025210415.1 Marinifilum sp.
AATTTTGGTGCGCAATATGTTACAAACTGTTGAGTTTTACGAAACAGAAGTTTGTGTTCGAATAAATAATATGCATACTCCTTTTGGTTTAGCAGATTTAGAGGAAATTGTTCCACTACAACCTGATAACATTAGATTTCCAAAAACAGAAACGGTTCAGGATGTAAAAGATTTTATGAAAGAAGTTCGTAGAATCGAGAAAAAACATGGCATTAAGAATCCTACAATGACCATTCATGTAATGATCGAAACAGCCAAAGGTGTTGCTAATGTTTATGATATTGCTGCTGCTGATCCTAGAATTGATGCAATTACCATTGGAGGTCAGGATTTAACTGCTGATATGGGAATCGTAAAAACTCCAGATGGTGTTGGAATCGATTATGCTCGTAAGCGCATTGTAATGGCAGGTAAAGCATACGGTTTAGACGTTCTTGATACAGTTTTTGCTGATGTCAACGACGAAGAAGGGCTTCGTGAGGAAACCGAATACATCAAGAAAATCGGATTTGCAGGTAAAGCATTAATTAACCCTCGTCAGGTTGATGTAGTACACGAGGTGTTTAACCCAACCGAAAATGAGGTTCGTAAAGCATATCGAGTATATTCAGAATATATCAGAAATAAAAATGCTGGTATTGGAGTATTTGCAATTGATGGTAAAATGGTTGATGCTCCTGTAGTTCAAAGAGCGATTACCGTTTTGGAATATGCTAATATCGATCTTAAAGAGATTGAGGAGTCGGTTGCAAATTAAAAGCTTTTCTGTTTACGAATTGATATTAATACAAAAACAAAATGAAAAACGCATTAGGAGTTGAAATTCCTGAATATATAGAAGGATTTGGTGAATTAAAGCCATTCCGTGGTGTTTGGAAAAGCATTATTGAAGATGAAGCTCCGGCTACTAATATTTCCAGAACACTTAAAGCAAAAAAACCTCATACCTCTAAACTTTGCGATAATTTAGAGGCTGCAATTAAAAAGTGTAACCCATTCGATGGTATGACGGTTACATTTCATCACCATTTAAGAGGTGGGGACGGTGTGTTAATGCAAACCATTAAGATTTTGGATGAAATGGGAATCAAAGACATCACTTTGGCTTCATCATCCTTAACTTCTGCACACGATGGTTTGGTTCCTTACGTAGAAAAAGGAATGATTACTAAAATTTTCTCATCGGGTATTCGAGGAAGATTAGGAGAAATCATTTCAATGGGGAAGTTGAAATATCCTGCAATTATTCACTCACATGGTGGTCGTGTTCGCGATTTCCTAACTGGTAGAATTAAGCCTGATTTATCTGTATTGGCTGCATCAGCTGCTGATGAGGAAGGAAATGCGACAGGTTCTCATGGACCATCAGCATTTGGTTCTATGGGATATGCCGATATAGATGCAAGATATTCTAAGAATGTAATTATTGTGACCGATAATTTGGTCGAATATCCTTGTGTCCCAAGTACAATACGCCAGCATTTTATCGATTACGTAGTAAAAGTTGACAGCATTGGTGATGCAAGCAAAATTGCCTCAGGAACTACGCGTATTACAAATTCGCCAATGGATTTACGTATTGCTCGTATTGCTGCAAACGTAATTGAACACTCAGGATTGTTTAAGGATGGAATGTCGTTCCAGGTTGGTGCCGGAGGAGCATCGCTAGCAGTTGCTAAATTTCTTCGCGAAGATATGAAGCGCAAAGAGATTAAGGGTAGCTTCATGATTGGTGGTGTTACATCTTACGGAGTTGACATGTTGGAAGAAGGCTTATTTCAGGCAATCTTTGATGTTCAGTCGTTTGATGCAGCTGTAAGTTCTTCTGTATTAAACAATCCAAATCATATCGAAATTACATGCGACCAATATGCGAATCCAAACAACTGTGGTTCTATGACCAACAAATTGGATGTTGTTGTTCTTGGTGCATTAGAGGTTGATGTTGATTTCAATGTGAACGTGATTACCGGTTCATCGGGCGAAATACGTGGAGCATCAGGTGGTCACTCCGATACTGCTTCAGGTGCTAATTTAACTGTTGTGGTTTGTCCTTCTTTCCGAGGACGCTTACCAATTGTTAAAGATCGTGTTCATACAGTTGTTACTCCAGGAGAAAGTGTTGATGTTATTGTAACCGAAAGAGGAGTTTGTGTAAACCCATCGAAACCAAACCTTGCTGCTGCCTTGACAAAAGCAGGTGTAAAAGTGGTAGATATTAAAGATCTGAAAGAAGAGGTTGATGCAATGACAGGTATTCCTGCAGAAAAAGAACTAGGTGACAAGATTGTTGCTTTGGTAGAGTATCGCGATGGAACCATCATTGATGTGATTTACAATGTTGAAAATCTCTCTTAAAGAGATAATTATATAAAGAAAAATACACCCTAATTGTTATTTTACTTTTAGGGTGTAATTTTATATTGAAATAGAATAATGAGTGCCTAAAATACTTAAAGTGCCTTAAGTACTTAAAGTTGAAGAATGATTTATATTTGTGTAGAATGGACGATGTATTAGGGAAAATATTAGCAACCAGAGATTTCGACATCTGGAATGACTTTAAGCTTGAATTTAAACATTCCTGGATATCCGAAATCTGATGAGAAAATCCATTCTTGTTTTGAGCAGGTGCTTATAGAGTTAAAACGCCATTTATTATCTCACAGAATTTTTACTTTTTAATGGGTAAATAAATTAACTAGCTTCCTTTTGGCATCGTAAAAAAAGTAATGGATTTAAAAGCTGTTACTTAGGGAGACCGGGAAGCTGAGAACTTGTTCGAAGATCACCCGGCCGAACTTAGTAAGAGCAAATAAATCAATTGCTTTTTTTAGGCAGCCTTGACTTTTTTGTTTCGTTTTTGGGTCAAGCCAAAAAATGAAAAGCCTGTCCGGCTTAAGGACAATTATGAGTGAGTATTACCAATTATAAATCATATTGAGCCTATTTTTTAATGGAATGGATAATGTATTAGGGAAAATATTAGCAGCCAGAGATCAAAGAGCTGCTTTGCGGGGAGAGATTTCGACATCAGGCCAGGCTTCTTTAAGCTTGAATTTAAACATTCCTGCTTATCCGAAATCTGATGAGAAAATCCATTCTTGTTTTGAGCAGGTGCTTATAGAGTTAAAACGCCATTTATTATCTCACAGAATTTTGATCGATTCATCGAAAGAGTATTGTGCTACAGATGAAGCTGGCGATTTTTATGTGGTTCCGCTTCACGACAATAAAGTTTCGATTAAACAAATAAAGCAAGCCACCGAAAAATTTGAAGAATCGCATATCTTAGGTCGTTTGCTTGATGTAGATATTACCAACAAGGAGGGAGAGCCGGTTTCTTCGGGCAAGGCAAAATTGTGTTATTTCTGCAATGAAAAACCCGCTTTGGTTTGTATGCGCGAGCAGAATCATTCTTATACTGATATCCGCCAAAAAATTAATGTTGATATCGATGAGTATTTATCACAAATAAAAAAAGATAAAATTTGTAAGGAGCTTGCTGCAAACGCTTTAAAATCTTTGTTGCATGAGGTGGCATTATCTCCAAAACCAGGTTTGGTAGATCGATTCTCAAATGGTTCGCACGACGATATGGACTTTTCAACCTTTGTTGATTCTGCCTCCGTATTATCGGTGTACTTTAAGGAAATTGCCGAATATGGATTTTCATTTACAAAAAATGATTTAAAAGATGCTCTTCCTGAATTGCGACGAATTGGATTGTTGATGGAGGAGGATATGTTTCGGGAAACTCATGGAATAAATACGCACAAAGGAGCAATTTTCTTGTTGGGATTTTCGCTTTTTGTGAGCGCTTACCTAATTTCAAAAAATAACTTTACCTACCAGGCTTTTGTGGAGTTGATTAAGGATTTAAACGGAAACTTGGTGGAAAGAGAACTGGGCAGAAAATTGTACAATCAAGATCAGACACATGGAGAGGTTTGTTTCGAAAAGTATGGAAATAAAGGTCGAGGAATTCGTGGTGAAATTCAGGCAGGATTGCCTTGCGTGTTTCAACATGCCATTCCGGTATTGGAATCGCACTTGCAAAAAGAGAAGCAAATTAATGATAAAATACTGCACAAATCCTTAACTCATGCTTTGTTGGCACTAATTGCCAATAATAATGATAGTAACATTCTATTTAGAAAAGGTATTAAAGTGCTTGAGGAGTTAAAACAAAAAGCCCAAACAACCTTTGTACATTTTACCGATGATAAATTTGAATGCTTATACAACGATTTAATTGATTATTGTGAAAAAAATCACATATCTCCGGGCGGTTCAGCCGATTTGTTGGCGGTTTCGTATTTTATCTTTGCAGTGCATAAAAACCATTCTAATCCTCATGTATAAAAAATCATCGAGACAAAACAAATAACATTTATCATGATTTTAGAATGTTAATGTATCTCTGAAACATATTAAGAAAACATTGATTTTTGACAAAAACCAACAATATTTACTGGTGATTTAACACCTTATCACACACTAACAAAAGACCTAACTAACGAAAGAAAAAATGGGAGTCGAGAATACCGATTACAGAGAAGAATCTTTGGATTTGAGAAACCCCTTCGATATAAAATTGGTAACAGAGTTTCTGGAACCACTGGGATTCGATTTTAATCAGCATGACGTTGATTATAGCATGATTTTGTATAACCTTAACGATGAGGTTATCGGAACAGGATCATATAAAGGCAGAGTATTAAAGTATGTTGCCGTAGCCCCTAAATTTAGAGAAGGAGCAGCTTTTGCGCAAATTGTAACTCACCTTATCGATATTGTAATTCAGGAGCACAAACATATTTTTGTATACACCAAGCCCAGAAATCTTGAAGTATTTAAAGGACTTGGTTTTACTGAAATTGCAACGGCAGAACCATTGTTTTCAGTACTGGAATTTGGTTACGAAAACATCAAAACATACCAGGATTACCTACGCTCAATAAAGAAAGATGTTAGTGTTGGAAATATTGCTGCAGTGGTTGTTAACTGTAATCCATTTACAAACGGACACAAATATTTAATTGAAAAAGCCTGTAAGGAAAACAGGTTGGTATACTTGTTTGTTGTAGAGGAAGATCGTTCGTCGTTTACATTCCAAACAAGATGGAGATTGATTAAGGAAGAATTGGGACACATCGAAAACCTTGTGATGGTAAGAGGAGGAAACTATGTAGTTTCAGGCACAATTTTCCCTTGTTACTTCCTAAAACAAGAAAAGGAAAGTGATATTGCAGCAAAGCAAGCCGAATTAGATGTTATAACTTTCTTGCGCTATATCG
>JAOARS010000472.1 GCA_025210415.1 Marinifilum sp.
ACTCCATACCCAGGGTATTACTGAAAGACTCCGTTTGAAAATCCTTCGGGAAATAGAAACGAGCAAGAAGTTGATACGCGAGAATCGGCAAAAAGCAAAAGAACTGTTGGATCACGCGCAAAGCCAGTCGGGAAAGATTATTGACAATGCCCAGCATCGTGCAAAAGAAATAGCTGGCGAAGCCTATGACGCACGTCAAAATGCCCAGCTTTATGCAGAAACAGAACAGGCCCTACGTAATATTATTCAAGGTTATGGTAATGAATACCTGAAACCCACACACGATTTACTGGATGACCTGGCCGAAGAATTCGGTTACAAAGAAGCAGGACAAGAACTGAAGAAATGCCGCGAACGCACCAAGATAATGGCAAAAACACCAGAGTCAGTGGCAACCTGCGATTATGTAGAGCGATCGCGAAAAGATACGGCCATCAATTTTGTTCTGGATGCATTTATGGGTAAGGTCGATGCCGTTTTAACGCGTGTTAAGCACGATAACTATGGAAAGCTGGAGCAAGAAATAAAGGATGCCTATTCGGTTGTAAACTACCACGGGAAAGCCTTTCGAAATGCTCGCATCAAACGGGAATTCCTTAACCAAAGACTGGAAGAACTGACTTGGGCTGTGCAGGTGCACCTTCTTCGCATTCAGGAACGAGAAGAACAGAAACGCATTAAGGAAGCCATTCGTGAAGAAGAACGCGCCCGCCGGGAATACGAAAAAGCGCAACGCGAAGCGGCTAAAGAAGAGAAACTGCTTCAGGATGCCATGCGCAAAGCTCAGGAACAGTTGGAACAAGCTAATCAGGAAGAACGTGATAAATACATGGCAGAACTGGAAGCTCTGAAAGGTAAGCTAAAAGAAGCTGAGGAAAAGAATCAACGCGCACTTTCCATGGCACAACAGACCAAGCGTGGTCATGTTTATATCATTTCCAACATTGGTTCCTTTGGTGAAGATGTATTTAAAATTGGTTTAACACGACGTCTGGAACCAATGGATCGCGTAAAAGAACTGGGCGATGCCAGTGTTCCTTTCCAGTTTGACGTCCACGCCATGATTTTTGACGAAGATGCCCCGAAGCTGGAAGCAATGCTTCACCAGGAGTTTAAATTGGCCCAGGTTAATAAGGTTAATCCTCGCAAAGAATTCTTTAAAGTGCCTATTTCGAGTATTCGTGAAAAGCTCGATCATATGGGCATTGAAGCCAAATGGACCATGGCCGCCGAAGCCAAGGAATACTTTGAGAGTTTGTCCATCGAACAAAAAGAACGCTTGGAAATACAAAAGGTCAATATGAATTAAGCATCCAATCAGAATATTTTAAGCCAGCAGCAAATCAACTTTGAACCTTACTTTGTCAAAAAACCAATCCATTTCCCTTGGGAACCTTAATCTCGTATTTGTTTTTGGTGGCATGTTTCATATTTATTCTAATGGAATATAGTTTTCTATTGATTCATGAAAAAGAAATCCTTTAGAAAGAAATGCACCACCAGAATCTAACTTCACAATTGTGAGAAGTGCAAATTTTGCATGATAATTCTTATCCTTTATAATACCATTCATCGTACTAATATCTTTTACACTTGGATTGAGTGAGAAACTTGGATGAGAATGCCATTCTCCAATATAGAATCCCGTCTTATTTTTAAAATGTTGTTTTAATAATTTCTGTGCTTTTCTAGTTCCTCTTATAAAAGATGCATAACGAAATTGACTTAACCCGCATTATTCATCTCGTAATGTTTAAGGTGGAAATTTTTAGATTAACTTCAACTGTAGGTTTTCTAATGGAATTTTCATACCATATTTGATAAGAAAAGAACATGTTTTTTACTGAAAGTGGCAGAAAAGATGAAAAAACGCTTCATATTTGGCAACAAGACGCAACAATCCCATGTGCCGTATTTTGTTGTGTCATTGCAGCATCAGTTGACACAATAATTCTTGTTGGGCAAATGCTTTGGAAAACCTGTAGTATATGCGCCTTTTGGTTTTCTTTATATTAGCTCCAACTTTTAACAGCGATACCCTAATCGTATCAATTTGCCATTTTTTTGCTGCTTCGTTCTTGGTTTTACGTATTGCTTGTTTTACCAACAAAAACATTTCGTATGCGAGACTGCTAAAGATCAGGCGTACAAAGTTTGCCCAAAACCCATGGTTTGACAGCCTGTCCGAAAAACACATGTTCTTGACTTCTTTTATCCTGTTTTCACTGGCATCGCCACGCTTGACATAAAAACCAAAGTATATTTCACGCGCATCTTTTTCATCCATGTTGCTTATTATATGGCGAATGTTTAAACCTTTTCCGGTGCTTTCTATCTTTGAATAACATTGTTGGGGCGCATGCCATGATTTTGCCTGATATTCAAAAGACATGAAATGTTGGTGTTTTTGGTTTTGGGAAACGAACAAATGTGTCACTGCTTTTGATGCACGGGCTGTTCTTCTTTTCAGCACTTCATTACTTGCTTGGCCAATGGCAAATTGGAGATTGAAGTTGTCGGCAAGTTTATAAAAGGAAGAGCCGCTGAATCCGCTATCAGCCCTGATTACAATCTTTATTTCGGGATGCTTCTCTTTTATTTTTTTCAGGATCCGCTTTAATATGCTCACATACCACTTGTTTGAATGGCTGTTGCCTGGCCGAAGTACAGGAACGATTATCTGTCCAGTTTCTCCATCATGGAAAAACAGTTCGTTATACATAAAATGGCCATAGTACCCATTGAACATGGCCAATTGTTGGTTCCCATGGGTTGGATCATCAGTGGCATCAATGTCAATCACAACCTTTTCTCTTCCTTCCAAAGTGTCCACATAACGGTCAACCCAAGCATTGCAAAGGTTAAAAACTGAATGTTTGTCAACGCTGTTTTCTAAGCGAGAAATAGTGGGCTGAGATGCCAGTTCCCCATCGAGGATATCCTGGAACAAAGGATCGTTTTTAAGATATTCAACATCGTTGGCATCTTCATACCCCAGCATTAACGAATAAATTCGTTGCTTGAGAAGCTTTTCCATGCTATGAATAATCCGTAAAGGGTCACGTTCATCTGGCATGAAGCTACTGAAGTATTTAATTAATTGATGTTTGCGTTCTAATTTCTCTAGTAGTAATATAGCCCCGTCACTACTTATCTCTTCTGCTGAAAAATCAAAATTTACCGCTGTGTTGCCTCGATAAAATACTGTATCTTTAGTGCTCATTTTTGGGTGTAATAAAAAGTGTTGTTTTTATTGTTATGCACCTTTAAGATAACACTTTACACCCATATTTTATATCTGCGCAGTGAATTTTTCGGGTTAACTCATTAGAAATAGAAACATCAGTTATTGAAAAAACATTATCCTCTTTCTTAATTCCAATTAAAATACCACCAATTTCATTAGGAGAATATTTCTCCAAAGCCTTAACTATCTTTCCTTTTGAATACTCATTAAACTCAAAAGTGATCTTCTTCATTTATTCTATATTTAATTGATGGTAATAGTCTTCAATTTCAATTGGGTTCATAGAAAGCTCTGTTTCTATAGATGTTTTATTATTACAGATAATACAGTTCTTAAAAGATTTAAAATTACTTGTATCAACTTTCTTGCACGAATAACTTTGTTCAAATATCCATTCTCTTTTATTACCCCAAAGAATAATATTAGGTATATTCTTTAAATCACTTAACTGTAGTAACAAAATATCTATTGTCATCTTTGCAGTTATATTATTTATAAAGGATGCATCAATCGCAAGAGAAGGTATCGGTAATTCTTCTCCCTCATTTGTGATATTGTAATCAACAGTTTTATTTAAGGGAAAATCATTCAACTTCGGTACTTCATCTAATAATTTATTTAATTGTTGATTTTGACACTCAAAACAAGGATGAATCTTTGGTATAATACTTATTACTTCGCCTCCAAAGCCAAAAGGGTATACTTTTGCATGAATTGACGAAATATTTCTCGAATAACAATAATTATTTATCAAATTCTCTGAACTCCCAGTTGCATTAACAATGATATCTGAATCCTTTATTACTGAATCTACATTCTCTGTTATTGCTTCAATTTTTTCATTTATTATATTAATAGAAACTTGTGGATTAATCTCTTGCAACCTTTTTTTCAAGGCGTATGTTTTTCTTAAACCAATATCCTTTAATGTGCAATTGTGGCGAAAAACATTTTCAGTTTCCAAAATCTCGGGATCAATAAGTACCACTTTTTGTATTCCAGCCTTTATTAAACCCTCTGCAATAGCACCTCCTCCTGAACCACAACCAATTATTGTAACTTTTTATGACTTAATATTTTGTAATTATTTCTATTAGGTAAACGATCTTGTAGTTTATTAAAATCAATTTTGTAACAGCCATAATGTTGAATTTCGTTTTTTTTAGTATCTATTTTTATTAGAAGAATTGGCACTTTGTATTCATTAACTAATAAAACATATACACTATCATTCTTTTTCAACTGATCTAAAAGGATTTCCTTTTTTATTCCTGCGTGTTTCTGCAATAGATCATAAAAATCAAACAACGTCTTACAAAAAGATACCAATCGAATAATTTCTTGGTTTGTCTGAATATAAACTCCTTTTTTTGAGAAAAAAATATTGAAGTCCCAGATGTTGAAAAGTTCTGATTTAAAAAAACTCTCAAAATCCTTTAAATCAGTTCGTATAATTATTCGGTTATCCTCCCATTCTTTGAATGAAAAATAATCAAAGGTTCCATATAGGTCATTAAATAGATTTAAATCTCTAGAATAAAGACATCTTATTTCTTTTGTTTTTATCTCTAGTTGCGTTGGCTCTCTTCCTTCCTTTACATTTAATTTTTTTCTCTTATTTATATACTTGTCGAAGGAAGCAAGAACTAATATGCGCATGCTCTCAATTATATTTACAGCAGACATATTAGATAACCAATTATATTCTCTGATATCTAAGCAAAAACGACCTTCCAAAATAAATTGATGGCCAGGCACCCAACCAGTGCTCTTATCTTTCGGATAGATATATGGAGGTGCGAATGGATATGAATTCGGATATTTACACTCAAAATAAAATGGAAACTTATGTTCTGAATCAATGAAAACAACTCCTAAAAGCCATAAATTCTCATTCCTCCTTACAAAGGAAAACTCCTTTAATAATTTATAATCTTCAAGCCTTTTATTTTCTCGAACTAATATTCCTTTTTGTTCTTCCCACCAATTCATATTTTCATATACCCCTCTCTTTTAGTTTTAGGTAAAACTGATGGTGTATCAAGTTCAATATCGTCAGAAATATAACCAGATAAAATTGTAGTAGAATTTGATATTGCATTAATTGCTTTTGATTCATCTGGCTTAATGGATACAAGTTGATCATAGCTTAATCCTTTTTTGTAACCAACTTTTCCATTGCTAAAGAGTGACCAATATATTGACTTATCATCTTTTGTTTGAAAAACTCTCTTACTCTTATATGCTGTTTTTTCGTTATAAATATCAAGAGCTATTTTATGTGGGTGTCCATG
>JAOARS010000473.1 GCA_025210415.1 Marinifilum sp.
GGCCAGCAGAACGGCACCCCTATATTCCCTGGCAATATCATGCAGACTAAATGGTGTAAATACTTTTGGCTATTTCAAAAACGTAATACAGCGCGGAGCTGAATCTCCTAATATACCCAAAGAGCAAATAGGAAGACTGCTCCCCGATAAATGGGCTGAGCAATAAAGCAAAACAAACCATCGCCTCTGCATAGCGAGATGGTTTCTTGTATACGTTTATGCGGAGACGCTTACCCTTTTACTACTTTTCCAAAAGCAGCAAAACCTTGTCCGTCGGGATTTCGCATTCCTTCAAAATCCAATTCGGATTTAAATCAATCCTCTGGATTTTAATTCCAGGTATTTGTTTAAGCTATTTACCGTTAAGTTTTTCGGATCAGTTAATATTGTATGAATTCCATACTTTCCCAATTCTTTTACAATCAGCTTTTTATCGAACAAGAATTTTTCACCAATTGTTTTTACGTAAATGTCTTCTATGCTCTCAGCTGATTTTTTAGTCATTTCCTCGATTTCGGAATTGTTAAAGAAAATAACAACCAACAGATGATCTTTAGCAAGGCCTTGCAAATAGGGCAGTTGCCTTTTCATGGAATCCAAACTTTCGAAATTGGTATACAGCATAAGCAAACTACGACTTCTTACAAAATGTTTAACCGATGAGTACAGGAGTTCATAATTCGGTTCAGGATAATTGGTTTCCTGATTATACAATATCTCCATAATCTTCTTAACCTGGGTTCTTCTTCCTTTGGCAGGAACACTGGAATGAACATGCTTTCCAAAGCAAAGTAACCCAGCTTTATCGTGCTTTAAAATTGCCGTGTTGGATATAACCAAACTTGTGTTTATGGCATAATCTAAAAGGCTAAGCCCGTAAAATGGCATTTTCATTGATCTGCCACAATCAATTATCGAATAAACAGGCTGAGCTTTTTCATCCTGATATTGGTTTACCATAATTTGAGATCTTCTTGCCGTAGCCTTCCAATTTATCGTTCTGTAATCATCACCTTTTACATACTCTCGAATCTGATCGAATTCCATTTGGTGGCCAATTCTACGGATTTTTTTTATCCCGAAATCGGTCAAACGGTTTGACATGGCCATTAGTTCATATTGGCGCATTTGCATATACGACGGATAGCAAGGAATCATTTCCGCATCTCCTAATTTGTATCGACGCTTAACCAATTTTAAGAAAGAACTGACAAAAATATTGATCACCCCAAAATGATATTCTCCACGGCTTAAAGGTTTTAAACTGTAGTTGATATTTTTTTCTGTTCCTGGTTTTAATGAGAATGAATAATTAAAATCTCTCTTTTGAAATTGGATTGGAATTTCATCAATTAAATCGATGTCGATTGTAAAATTATATCGGTGTTGAATTCTTATTTGTATTGAATTCTCATCGCCATTTGATAACTTTTCAGGACAAATTCTGCTTGCTTGAACAGCATTCTTAATTCTATACAGCAATGCAATATCAAAGCCTAAGGCAATAATAAAAATCAGACAGGTTAATTTGGCAACTGCATAAAATATTGGCATAAAAAATCCCAAAACGGAAACAATCGCAATGGCTATGATTAACCAGTAGAAAAAAGGGTGTAGGTATAAAGATTTAATAAACTTCATTATCGTGGGATTTCAATACCTTCCAAAATATGTTGAATCATTTCTTTTGGATCAATACCTTCCATTTCTTTTTCGGGAGTTAAAATTAATCGGTGATGCAATACTGGTGCAACAATTGTTTTAATATCATCAGGAGTTACAAAATCGCGTCCGCGTATGGCAGCAAATGCTTTTGCAGCAGTCATAACCGAAACCGAAGCCCTTGGTGAAGCTCCCAACACAATGCCGGGATGATTTCTTGTACTTTGAACAATTTGAACAATGTACTTTCTCAGGTTCTCATCAATGTGGATAGATTGAACTCTATTCTGCATTTCCTTAATTTGATCTGCGGAAATTACTTTGTTTATAATTTGAGTTTCTACTACACCTCTTCTCTCATGTTTGGTTTCAAGTATACTTAGCTCTTCTTCTTCGCTAGGATACTCAAATTCAACTTTCATTAAGAATCTGTCAAGTTGTGCTTCAGGCAACCGATAAGTTCCTTCCTGTTCAATTGGATTTTGAGTTGCTAAAACCCAGAATGGTTCGTCCATTTTGTAGGTATTTCCATCAATGCTAACCTGATATTCTTCCATTACTTCGAATAAGGCAGCCTGAGTTTTAGCAGGAGCACGATTAATTTCATCAATTAATACAATATTCGAAAATATTGGCCCCTGATTGAATTCAAATTCCGATTTACTCATGTTAAAAATCGTAGTACCCAAAACATCTGAAGGCATTAAATCAGGAGTAAACTGAATTCTCGAAAAATCGGAACTAATTGCCTTGGCTAACAATTTTGCTGATAAAGTTTTGGCAATTCCGGGAACACCCTCAATTAGAATGTGTCCTTTTGAGAAAAGTCCTACCAAAAGTAAATCGATATTTTTTTCCTGGCCTACAATAACTTTCTTTATCTCAAACTTAATTTGATTGATTAGCTGGTTTAGTTCTCCAAGATCAATTCTATTTTCGAAGTGTGTATTACGTTCCATATAATGTAATTATCTTATTTGCAATTGTTATAGATGTACTCAATTTTTGAGTGGAAATCTTCCAATCCTTCCTGAGTTAAATGTGTTAACGTTTCTATTGATTTGCATTGATCCATTAGTATTTTTAAAGTCTTTTCAGGTAAGCCTGATTTGCGACTTAATTCTTTGATATTATCAATGCGAAATTCAATATGATATTTGTTCCTGATAAATTCTTTGAAATACCTAAATTTTTTATCGGCTATGTCCTTATGATTTTTCTTTGTGTAGTAAAGTGATCCCAAAGTTTGAATAAAATCTAATGATGTATTTCGCAAAGGTTGAATAACCGGAACAGTTCTCTGCTGTCTTTTCCCCTGGAATATCAGTAGAAATATCAAGCAGAAAAGTAAAAGGTAAAATGTCAGTTTTAAAGGTGGATGTGTCAACAAATATTTTAACGGAGAGCTATGCCTTAATAATCTTATTGGTTTGTAGTACTCATCCCAAACAATAGGATTGTTAGGCAAATAGCTAAATGCTCCTGCAATGTAATCAGCATTGTTTGCGGTAACAACATTGTAGTTGGTAAAAGCCAAAGGTTGGCAACAAAAAAAGATATTTCCTTTTCCAAACTGCTTTTTTACAAATTGTAAATTCTTATCAGTATCTCTGCCCAATATAATTATGCTGTCTTTGTTAAAGTTTTCAATGTTTACAACATCAAATGCTTTCTCGTATTTAAAAGTTTGATTGGATGATAATTTCCTGTTTTCAAATTTCTGAACGCGAACTGTTTTATTAAGATTTGCCAGTAATACATTTGCCGAAACCTGAAGATTAAGTGTGTCGGCAAGAGCAAAACTAATTGATGATGCAGCTATAAATATCTGGTTGCCATCTTCTGCAAGTTTAACCAATCTATCAACATCCCAGTCTTTCATATCCAGGTTATTGGTTATAAATATGTAGTTTTTAAGCGTATCAGAATTTTTACGTTCCTGATAATTGAATAGTGGAATTGATTTTACTTCTATTTCCTGGTTTGGGAACAATTCCGTTTCAATTAAATCCATTAGCAGAAAAGAACCAAAAGGCCTTTTGTCATTCGAATTAAAATTCTGAGTCCAGTCAATAGGTGTTGGAGTTAGCAGTTCAACAAGAAACAGTAATATTAAAATTACTATAAAAGGATATGTTGATTTTGGAATTACAAGTTTCATTTTACCTGCTTGTTTCTTGATTAAACATTGAGTTAAACTGTTCGAAATCCTTACCAATTAAAGCATATTCGTCCTGAATTATTGGGAAATTTCCATACCAAACGGCTTCGTAAAGATTACTGAGATTATTGAACACAGACTTCATCTGTATGTCTTTTATTTCGCTGATATAATCGTAATTTGTTTTTTCAGCCTTCCAGCTGATTAAATCATTTTTACTAAGTGATTTAAGCGTGGATAAAAACTGGTATCTTACAGCTAATCTGTATTCTTGCATCTTAACAGCCTTTGCAATCTCTTCTTCCCAATTAATCTTTTCCGGGTTTACATTATCTGCAAAAGGAATATTTATAACCTTTTGATGTGAACTGAACAATCCACTCGAATTGCTTTTAGCAATAATATAAATAAGAAAGATAATAATTCCCCCCAGAATAATATAGCGAAGGTACCAAACAACACCAAGGCTTTTAGAAATAACAGAAAGCCAACGATTTAACATTAATTTGATTTTTTCAAGGAAACTAATGTTTTCTACTTCCGAAAATTCGTAATTAAATTCTTTTTGTTGGCGATATGTTTCAATTCTACTTTTAGAGATATCTTTTTTGTGAATTTCTACCTGCCCCTTATCTAAAATTAAGGTGTCTGTTTCAGTACCATTTGTAGCAAATATTTTGGTTCCCGAAAAAATCAGAAACCAAAAAGTTAA
>JAOARS010000043.1 GCA_025210415.1 Marinifilum sp.
ACTCAACTTTTCATCGGCAATGGAATCCTGATATTGCTGTAGCTTTTGAAAAGCTTGAACTGATTCTGCTTGCTTACCATTTTGAATATGATAATTGGCCAAGGTTCTGTAATAATCCCTGTAAAGTCTTTTAGATCTTAACTTAACAGCTATTGAGTATCCCTTATCCAAATGTTCTTTTGCATTTTTCAAATCTCCATTTCGAATATACAATTGAGATAAATCCAATTCAAACGCTCCTCTTTTAAAAGTGGCTCCACTTGATTTATGATATTTCAATGCATCTTGATAAATTTCAATAGCCTTTTCTGTTTCTCCAATTTCGGCATACATCGATCCTAAATCGTTTAAAACCGATCGTATAATTTTTTTCTGAGATAACTTTTTACCAATTTCCAGAGCTACTTCGAAATGTTTTTGAGCTTCATCGTACTCTCTAATTCCTTTATAATACAAACCCAATAAGTTCTCGCACATGGCAATACTTCCTTCATCATCAAAAGTTTCATAAATATTGAATGCTTGTATTGTATATGAGTATGATTTGTTTAACCTGTTTGTTTCATAATAAACAGTTGCAAGTTGTTTGCTTATATCGGCAGTTTCTTTAATAAATTCATTCTTCTCAGCATGATGATGTGCCTGTAGCAGGTAATCCAAAGAATTATCAAGCTGATTGTCGTAGTAATATGCTGTTCCTACATAATACATTGCTTTGATAATTTCAGGGGTGCTTTCAAGCGATTGTGCAGTTCCAAGAGCATGGGTTGACTTTTCAATCGCTTCTGCCGGATCGATATTCCAGTAGAATTTACTAAGATCGAGAAGAGCGTTTAGTTTATTTTGCCCTGCTGAAGAACCGTAGCGTTTTTGCAAACTATCAAGACTTACTTGTGTATCTGGATTTACAAAACCTGAAAAGATGAAACAAATTAATATTAATATAGCAAAGGGTATTTTTTTCATGTCCCTAATATACTATTTTATGCTAATAGTATCAACACAGGATGAAATTGAGATTCAAGCTAAGAAAACTAGCCAGATTTCTAAAAATCTGGCTAATTATCAATGCTTCGAATATAAAATTCAGAAGCTAATTAATGTAATTCCTACTGTAAAAGGGGTCAAATCCGGACCTTTTCCGCTTTCAAATAACTCAGTAAGGCCATAAGTGGCAAAAAAGTTTAACGAGCGATAACCTATTCTTGCATGAGCTGCATATCTTAAGGTTTTTAGTTTAAAGTCATCATGATCTTTTACCTTATCGCCATCGTGTTTAATTTTGGTATGAGAACCTAGTCGTAATCCACCAACAACACCGGCTGACATATGAACTCTTCTCTTTTTATATTTCACGGGAATTTGAAACTCCAATAACAATGGTACCGTCAAATAAAGTGTGGTTAATTTTGTCTTTTTTATTTTCCAATCTGGTTGCTCAACCGATAAATCAAGAGGCTGAATTACTCCATTTACTTTTTGTAGTGTAATGTCATTATCAAAACGATAATTGTTCCACTCCAAGCCTAAACCTGTTATCAAACCAATTGTATTTCTCTCTTTTTGCAAACTAATATCGTATTGTAAAAAATTCAGATTAACAGCAATCGATTTAGCCATGTCCAACTCCATAAAATCATAATCGTAACTGGTATAATTTTCATCGGTAAATCCATTTACACCCATTTCAAATCCTGCCCAATGGCCTCTAAATTCGGGTTCTTTCTCCAGAAAAAATTTATCCTGATCAGGATCCCAAGGATGCACTTTCTCAATTCTAATCCTGGTTCCATGCCAACCGTCAATAATATTAATTTGCTTACCACCAATTCTAATTTTGGTAGTATCTCTATCTTCCTGATAAGCAAACTTTCCGATTTTACCAACTTTTACTTTAGCTCCGCCATCAGTTTCAACTGCCTTTACCACATCTTTGTTCATAAACTGAACTTTCATGGTATCCTGACTCTCGCTTTTTTCCCAGGTGTGTTTGGTTTTAACTTTCTGTTTTTTGTTAGACCAGCTATCTTCAATTAAGATTTTTTTCTTTTTGAGTGTATCTGTTTTTAAAGTATCGATTGTATTTTGAGTATAGGCACCAAAACTAACAGCCAGTGCAAAATACATTACAAGTAATTTCTTCATAACAATGTTTTTAGGTAATTCTATGGGTAAGACGATTCAGCTTGTTATTTGTTACAGGCTATCATTTATTTTATCGAAGTGGAAAAGCCTAAACCTTTGGTATTGAATTTTAAACTTGTTTTTTCTGTTTCCGAATCGTATTGCTTTTCTAATTGAACTTTCTTTCCTGCTATTGCTCCAAGCTTATCTACTCCCATTTTAGCAACTGCATAAAGTAATGAATTGCTTTTTTTCTTCTTTTTCACGCTTGATTTCCAAGACATACCTAAATTGGTCAATCCGCTGTTTACAGGAGTATTATTTAATTCTTCTTGCTGATTTGGCATCTTCATTTTTTGTTCTATCACTTCTGAATTTGCCAATGTTTTAAGCTCCGATGTTTTTACCACTTCAGGTAAGCTAATTTTTTCAGGTTCTATTTCATTTTTTTCAGATTCATTGTCAGCAAGCGTATTGTTAATAAGCGTTTTTTCCGTTGTGTTTACTATTGATTCACTCTCAGCAATTAAATTTTCATCTTGCTTTTTGCTTGAAGCGTTCAACTCCGTATTTGTAACTTTTATTTCTGCTTTACTCGAAACCAATTGTTCTAAGTTATCTTTATTATTGTTTGGTTCTATTAATACTTTCTTTACAGAATCGTTATCTGAAAATTTGTTACCAGATATTTGACTGGATTCCTTTTTGATAATAAAAGTATTCCAAACAGAAAACAATATTAGTACTGAAGCTGCAAGTCCTACTCCGGACAACAACCAATATGGAATTAGTTTTCTTTCTTTTCTCTTTAAACCTTCCTTATCGGGATAAATAATATCAATATCAGCTTTTAGCTTTGTTTTTTCATATAGCTGATATTGTGCTTTGCCAATAAGATTTTCATTCAAATAATTGTTGAAAGCTATCTCTTCCTCTTTCTCCAAATCTCTTTCGAGTTTAGCCACGCAGAACTCCTCAAAATCACTCTCGAACGGTATTTGTTTCAATGATGATTTATCAAACCAAAAAATCTCCTCTTCCAATTCTACCAGATGCATTTCGTCCAACTCTTTCTTTAAATCAGGATGATGCGAAAGAAAGTTCTTCAGTTTTTTTACATCTGAATCACTTAAATTACCTTCCAAATAATCAAGAAAGAATTCTTCGTAATTGTATCTGTCTATTTTTCTCATCATCAATCTTGCTACACCAATGTTTCTATACTGCCTATAAAGTCTTTCAGGTGTTTTCTTGCCCTGTAAATGTATACCTTCACTTGCGATTCGCTCAGGTCAGTAATTTTGGCAATTTCTGCATAAGAATATCCTTCATAATCTCTAAGCAAAATAACCGAACGTTGTACGTCCGATAACTTTTCAAGTGCTATATTCAACACTTCTTTTAAATCACTATACTGCTCGGAATGTGAATATTCTCTCACATCAACATTCTCAAAATCTTCTTTCCTTTTTTCTCTTCTTATCAAATCAATCATGGTATGATAAGCCGTTGTAAAGAGATATGATTTTACTTTTCGATAATTTACATTCTCGATATTTCTCCACAACTTCTCGAAACTGTCTTGTACAATATCACGCGCTTTATCCTCATCTTTAATGTTTTTGAGGATAAAGCGAAACATGCCATCGGCATACTTTTCTACGCTTTTGTTGTACTCTGCAATGTTCATTTAGGCCAGTTTCATTTTTAGGACGCACAGCATATTTGAAATGTTACAGCTGTTTTCTATTATCTTCGAATTTAAACCATTTATATCATTTTAATAGTTCATGCGAATCAAGAGTTGAAAAATAAATTATTATTGCTACATCCTTCTGTCCTGTCGGACATCTCCTCCCGATTCGGGACAGGCTCTGGAAGGGAAGAATTTCAAATTGGGCTGTTTGCTGTTTGGTAACTTTTTAACTGAGAGCCTCACGGAAAGTGAGACTCTAAGAACCTTTGCTGCTTACATCTCAAGTTGAGTTTTTCCTTTTAGGGAATCGTAGTGATTACATCTCGAAAATATTAAGTTGCCATAAACCTAATAACCTGAGTTCAATTAAAAATATTGTCACAGTTTGCACTGATTTTGAGTAGAAATTTTCGAAGGAATATCGGGATATTTCGAGGGAATTTGAGGAAATTTATGCCAAAAGCAGGCAAGTTCTTTGAAAAAATCATCTTCATCCAATCTTCACTTTAAAATATCCCGATATTCATTCAGATTTTTTAAAACAAATCTTAAATAAACCTGATTTTCTGTGATAGATATTTTTAATCGAACTCAGGTTAATAACTAAAAAACATTAACAAAGTATGATCACTTTATAGA
>JAOARS010000044.1 GCA_025210415.1 Marinifilum sp.
ATTTCTTGTTTCGTATACATACTTATCATTTTTGAAAGAACGATTTTTAATCGCTCTTTGTGAAAAATAAGTGGTATACTTTTCGATTGAAATGTGGACTACTTCTTAATTAATATTTACAAGTAATAGCCTGAATCCACTCCCATGTATGTTTTCGATAGATAAATCAGGATCTGCTTTAAGGTATTTTCTAAGCTTTGTAATGTATACATCCATACTTCGTGTGGTGTAAAAATTATCATCGCCCCAAATGCTTTTTAGTGCCATTTCTCGTGGTAGAATCTGATTCATATTTTCTGTTAATAGTTTTAACAATTCGGCTTCTTTTGGCGATAACTTTTGTTCTTCATTATTGAGACTTAGGATTCTTAGGTTAGAGTCGAAACTGAATTTGCCAATGGAGAAAATATGATTGTTTTTTGATGTAGAATTGCCATTATTCCTGGCAAGAATGGCCTTTATCTTATAAATTAACAGTTCAGAATCGAATGGTTTGGTTATATAGTCATCGGCACCTAAACGATAACCTTGTATAATATCTTCTTTAAGGGTTTTGGCAGTTAAAAATATTATTGGGATGTCCGCATTTAAAAGTTTAATTTCTTTGGCGAGTGTAAATCCATCCATTTCTGGCATCATTACATCTAATATACAAATGTCAAAATTGTTATTTGTAAATGCTTTAAGTCCTTCTTTACCATTTACACATAGCATTACCTCAAAATCTGAAATTTCAAGATAATTTTTCATAACTGCACCAAAATTGGTTTCATCTTCAACGAGTAATATTTTAATTGGTATTGCCATTATAACTTGCTTAAAGGTAATGTTATTTGTACGTTGGTTCCCTGGCCTGGTTTACTTTGAACGTCAATTGCACCCTGATGCCGATCAATTACTAGTTTTACATAGCTTAAACCCAAACCAAAGCCTTTAACACTATGAATATTGCCAGTTTCGGCACGATAGAACTTTTTAAAAATTCGCTTAATTGTTTTTGAACTCATGCCAATACCAGAATCTTTGATTGTAATCAGAATTGACTGTTCTTTATTTTCGGTATTGATTTCAATTGCAGGTTTTTCATTTGAATATTTTATCGCATTATCAAATAAATTAAAAAGTACATTTAAAAAATGAACTTCATCAATATTGCTTATATCGTTAATGGCTTCGAACTTGGTAGTAAGCTTGCCTTTTTTTTCATCTATTTGCAATTGTATGTGTTCGGTTGCCTTTTGAATAATTTCGTTTACATGGCATGATTGTAAATTTAGTTTGATTTCATGTTTGCCAAATAAGGAGAGTTGAAGAATGTTTTCAACTTGTTTGTTCATTCTAAAATTTTCGTCTTTTATTATGCCTGTAAAATACCTGATGCTGTCAGGATTACCAATTATTTTTGGATTGTTTATGGAATCGGAGGCCAATCCGATTGTAGCAATGGGAGTCTTAAATTCATGAGTGATATTGTTAATAAAATCAGACTTGATATCGCTAATTCGTTTTTGTTTAAGAATCAGGAAAACGGCATTTATAAAAGTAATTACTATAAAAATTGTAAATATTCCTGATAAGATGAGTAAAGGCAAAATTGATTTGTAGATTAGATTAAATCGATTTAAGAATGCCAATGACAATATCTGATTGGATTGTATAATGTCATTAGGGAATAATTGAATCTGATAATTGGAATTTTTTAACACATCGGTATAGCTGCTATCTGTAGAATGAACTAATTTTAAAGGATTTCCTGAATAAATTGCAAAATTAAAATCAGAATCGATATTGTAATTTTTAAGTTCAGAATGAATAAGTTCAGGAAGTTTGTTTACATCTATTCTGTCGGTTAAAGCAATATCCTTGGTGTTGAACTCGAAAACAACCTTTTCAAAAATATTTTCTATTTGTTTTTCTTTGCGGATAGCTCTTACAAGAGTGTCACTGGTGTCAATATGAATATCAATATTTAGCGAAGAATCTTTTTTGAGTTTTGGATGCCATAAATTGAATGATTGCCCATTTGAATTCATGACAATAACCTGTGAGTCAACATCTGTTTTATCAGGTGATTTTCTCTTTATTGTCTGTTCTGTTTTGATTTTTATTACATTATGGCCTTTGCTGTTATTTTTACCCAGGAAGTGTTTGAATTCCCGAACTTCTATATTTCCTATTTTTTCGATAGATTTATCGTGTAAACCTTCGCTAATTAACAGAACATTTTCCTTATTTTCCAGTTTGTAAACAATTTGATGCAAGACTTTGTTAATATTGGAATCGAAGGTTCTTTCTTCTATTGAAATTGCATTTCTTATCCAAAGAATTTGAACAGCAATTATCCCGATAAGGGAAATACTCATTAAAATGATTAAACTGGTTATTAGCCTTTTATTCATAGCAATTTTGTAATTGTATTTGAAGATACACTACAAATTTACAACCTGCAAAGAAGGATTGTGGTTAAGGGCTCCCTAATAATCCTTAAAGAAAAGTTAAAGCATAAAAAAAGAGACTATAAAAGTCCCATTTCTTTAACTCGTTCCAGATCTTCTGGTGTATCGATTCCAATAGATTCATGATTGGTAATTTCGGTCTGAATCCAATAACCATTTTCAAGCCAGCGCAGTTGTTCCAACGATTCTGATAATTCCAAGCTACTTTGATCAATTCTGGTAATTTCCCGGAGCACCTCGTTTTTATATGCATACATTCCTATGTGCTTGTAAAAAGTTCCGTGATTTATCCAGTATTCTTCTTCTATTCCTCTTTGGTATGGTATTGGCGATCGACTAAAATAAAGTGCTTTTTGTTCTTTACTGATAACAGCCTTTACTTTGTTAGGATCGAAAATATCTTCTTGTTTACTGATTTTTTTTACAAGAGTGGCAATTTGAGTGTTGGGTGAATTGAAACATTTTTTTACCGATTCAATTTGTTCGGGTTGGATAAAAGGTTCATCTCCTTGTATATTGATCACAACATCATATTGATTCTGATTTGATTCAGAAATTTTTGAAACAGCCTCGGCAATCCGATCTGTTCCACTTTGATGATGTTGAGATGTCATTACTACATTTCCCCCAAAGTTTTCCACAGCATGTTTAATTCTATCATCATCTGTTGCCACCCAAACTTCATCAATGGCTAGTAAAGTTTGTTCGTAAACACGTTGAATCATTGTTTTGCCATGAATATCGGCTAAAGGTTTTCCAGGGAATCTGGTTGAAGCATATCTTGCCGGAATAATTCCTATGAATCTCATTTACTTTTTTGTTATAAATTACTTAGGCAAAGTAAATAAAAATTCAGAACCTTCGTTCAATTTACTTTTAGCCAATATTTCCCCACCATGACCATTCACAATTTTCTTGGCAATAGCCAGACCTAATCCAGTACTACTTTCGTTCGCAGTGGTTTTTGCACTTGTAGTTCCAAACTCTGTAAAAAGTTTTGATAATTCAGACTCAGGAATACCAACGCCTTGATCTTTTATACTTATTTTAATGAGTGAATTTTGATTAGTAATGCTAACTGATATGCTTGTGTCGGGATTTGAATATTTAATTGCATTACTTAACAAGTTGTGAAGTACTTGTTCAATTTTATTTTTGTCCAGATTCACATTTAGATTTTCTATGTGAATTTGCTTTACAATGCTGATGTTCTTTTTTCGAGCAAAAACCTTGTTAATTTTTACAACATCCGTCACAATTTGTACAATGTCTTCTTTGTTTTTTTCCAGGCGAAGTTTTCCGCGTTCTATATTAGAAATATCAAGCAATTCATTTAAAAGTTGTAGAGAAAATTGGCTGCTATCTTTTATAAGCGTTAATAATTCTTCTTTTTCGTCAGCAGGGAATTCATTGCCTGAATCTAATAGGATTTCGGAGAAAGAACTAATTGCTCCAATTGGATTTCTTAAATCATGAGCAGCGATGCCGAGAAATTTAGATTTCTGCTCATTCAAACTTTTTAAAGTTTCATTTTGCTCTTCAAGCTTTCTTTTTTGCTTTTCAAGTTCGGTGTGATCATCTACAATTATTAAAGTATATTTTTTGCCATGAAACTGAATAAATTTTGTAGAGTACAGAAAATGTTTGGAATCTTTGATTTGTGATGTGTAAAAATCTCGACTTAATTTATTTCTATATGTTGGTACTTTCTCAGACATTGTTTTAAGAATATCCTTACGTAACTTACAATTTGAACAATAACTGGTGGAACCACAATCTTTGTCTTCCTCTACAGCAAATACACAGCCTAATGCATTGCCGCAAAGTTCTCCAATTATTTGATCCTCTCTTTTTTGGAAAAGGATAGAGAATGAATCGTTTACATTTTCGATTTTAGCTGATTGGTCAACAATAAAGAGTGCTGAAGTGATATTATCAAAAAGAATATTCAAAAATTCATTTGATTCTTTGAGATTCTCAAGTTGTAAAGCCATGATAGTCATTTTTAAAGTCGAAACTATTTGTTTTCATACGCGGCATGAATAAAAAGGATACTAAATTTAACGTTCTTTAGGGATATTCAGAGAGAATGTAGATTCAATTAAAAGTAAAAATTGTAATTTTGTCAGGTAGTATGAAAAAATTTCATGTTTTACATTTTAATTTCAAGGTTTGAGATTTGATGGAAGTTCAAAAAATAAAACAAAGATTTGGAATAATTGGGAATTCGTATGCTTTGAATCGTGCTATTGATATTGCGGTTCAGGTTGCACCAACCGATTTATCGGTACTGATAACTGGTGAAAGTGGAACGGGAAAGGAAGTGTTTCCTCAAATTATACATCAGTTCAGTTCCAGAAAACATGCACCATACATTGCAGTTAACTGTGGAGCAATTCCTGAAGGAACAATAGATTCGGAGCTGTTTGGCCATGAAAAAGGAGCTTTTACAGGTGCATTATCCGACAGAAAGGGTTACTTTGAAGTGGCTGATAAAGGAACTATTTTTCTTGATGAAATTGGAGAATTGCCTTTATCTACGCAAGTGCGATTGTTGCGTGTTTTGGAAACGGGAGAGTTTATAAAGGTTGGTTCATCGAAGGTGTTAAAAACCAATGTGAGAGTTGTAGCTGCTACCAATGTGAATATTCCAAAATCGGTAAAAGATGGTAAGTTTCGCGAAGATTTGTATTATCGATTAAATACAGTGCCTATTACCATGCCTCCTTTAAGAGAACGTCAGGATGATATTCATTTACTGTTTAGAAAATTTGCCCAGGATTTTGCAGAAAAATACAGAATGCCACCTCTTCGTTTAGATGAAAGTGCGCAGCAGCTTTTGAAATCATATCGTTGGCCCGGAAATATCCGCCAATTGAAAAACATTACCGAGCAAATTTCAATTATTGAGAAGGAAAGGCAAATTAATGCTGAAAATTTGCAGACTTATCTTCCAATGAGCGATGAGCATTTATTGCCTGCAATTTATACTGAAAATAAAAAACAGGATCAAAGTTTTTCATCGGAACGAGAAATTCTTTATCAGGTATTGTTCGATATGAAAAAAGACATGTCGGATTTGAAGAAACTGGTGTTTGATTTAATGCAGAAAGGTGGAGATTCGACGGATTTGCAAAAGGACAATGCCATGTTGATTCGCAAGCTTTATGAGGATCAGGAAATGGATATTGTACAGCACCAGCCTGTAAAACAACCAACAGTTAATATTTCTACCCCTGATGATTCTGTAATTCAGGATACTGAAGTTTTTGTTGAAGAATCCTTATCTCTTGAGGAAAAAGAGATCGAACTGATTAAAAAAGCCTTGGATAAACACAATGGAAAGCGTAAATATGCAGCGCAGGATTTGGGAATATCGGAGAGGACATTGTATCGTAAAATCAAGGAGTACGATATTGGTTAGTTATTATAAATTATTGCTATTTTTCAATATATGAAGTTTATTAAAATACTTTTTTTAAGCCTTAGTATTGCTGCTGTGGTTGTGGCTTGTAAAGTTTCTTATTCGTTTACAGGGGGAACTTTATCACCGGAGGTTAAAACTTTTTCGGTACAATATTTTCCGAATAGAGCACCTTTGGTAAATCCGAATTTAAGTAATCGTTTTACCGAAGAATTAAAAGAGAAGTTTAGAAGTCAAACAAGTTTAGATGAAATTGTTGACGGAGAAGGCCATTTGAATTTTGATGGTGAAATTACTGGCTACAGAACTCAGGCATTAGATATAAAGGCGGGTGAAATTGCTGCTACCAACCGTTTAACGGTTACGATTAAAGTGCGTTTTACCAACGAAATTGAAAGTGAGAATGACTTTGACAAAAGTTTTTCAGCCTTTAAGGATTACGAGAGTACTAAGCAATTAACGGATGTTGAAGAAAGTCTTCTTGATGATATTTTAGAGCAAATTATTGATGATATTTACAACGAATCGGTTGTAAACTGGTAACATTATGGAACAAAGCAGAATACAAGATTGGGTTAAAGATTCCAAAACGATGGATAAATACAGCCACAGAGAATTAAAATATCTGGTGGAGAAATATCCTTTTTTTGAGGTTGCTCATTTGTTGCTGCTAAAGAATCTAAACGACAGTCAAAGCATTCGTTTTAAAGAAGAACTGAGAAATTCTACACTTCACATATCGGATAGAAGGCAATTGTATTTGCTTTTAAACGACAGGCTGAAATTGACTCCATTTGGAAAAAGAAAAATTGTAGAATCAGAACCGGAAAAGACTGAAGAAATATCGAAAGATCTTCAAACGGAAAATCTTACAGAATCTGTTTCTGAGTTTCAGCATGAGGAATCGACCAAAGAAGAGCTTTTTGAATTGTCGGATGATGTGACCATTATTGAAAATAAAGAGAGTGATGTAATTTCGGTTGATGAGACCATTGAAAAGGATGTAGAAATTCTTGAATTAAATGATCCTGATGCAGAATTGATCGAAAAAGAGGCATCTTCTGAAAAAGAAATTGTTTCCGAAAAATCCGATTCAGATTTATTGGTTGAAGCAACAGAAGTATATCATATTGGCTATGGAGGTAACTTATACACTTTAAACGAGGACGAAGGTAAAAAAGAGGACTCATTAAGCAAAGAGAATCATAGTTTTACCGATTGGATGGAAGTAGTGGATAAAGGAGATGAAGCACCTCAATCTAAGCCTGAAGAACCTGTAAAATCCAAAAAGAAAAATCATGATCTTATTGATAATTTCATTCAAAATGAGCCTTCGATACAGCGAAATATTAAAGTAGCTGATAAACAAGAGGATATTTCGGCAGAGAGTGTACGTGAAAATGATAGTTTTATGAGTGAAACTTTAGCTTCTATATATGTGAAACAGAGGTTGTTTGATAAGGCAATTGCTGTTTATCGTAAATTAGAGTTGAAAAATCCCGAAAAAAACGTTTACTTTGCGAGTCAGATTGAGAAAATAGAAAAATTAAAAAATAGTAAATAAATAAGTATGTATACCTTTGTTTCAGTATTGATTTTGATTGTTTGTGTACTTCTAATCTTAATTGTATTAGTACAAAACTCAAAAGGAGGTGGGTTAGCGTCTAACTTTTCATCTTCGAACCAAATTATGGGAGTTAAGAAAACTACAGATTTTCTTGAAAAAGCTACCTGGACTCTTGCAGGAGGTCTTTTGCTTCTTTGCCTTGTAGCAGCAGTAACAATTCCTCGTGAAGAAATTCGTGAAGATAAGTCTCAGATTGAACAGCAGTTAAACGAGACTGAAACTACTCCTGAAATGCCGGCTTTCCCAACTGATGCTGTAGCAACAGAACAGGATACAGCAAAATAAGAGAAAAGATACATTTTCTAAAATATAAAAATGTCAGTATGTCATAACATGCTGACATTTTTTTATGCCATATGTTCTTGTAATTCAGTATATTTATTGTTCGGTTTTTAAGAATCATCATAATCGAATTCAAGTAATCAATTTAATTTCGGAAATATTGACAATGAAATTGATTTGGCACAGAATATGAAAGAAATGAATCCGTAAAATTTAAAATAATAATCTTAAATATTTTGAAAAATGGCAGAATTAAAAGGTAAAATCCTTGCAGGAAAAATTTTGGTTGAGCCTTTGGCAGCAGAAGAAACTACTGTTAGTGGTATTATTATTCCAGATTCGGCAAAAGAAAAACCTTTACAAGGTAAAGTGGTTTTAACTGGTGCTGATAAAACCGATGAACCAATGGAAATTAAAACTGGAGATACGGTTTTCTATGGAAAATACTCAGGAACAGAATTAAATATTAACGGTGAAGATTACTTGTTAATGTCACAATCTGATATTTTGTATTTCGTATAATCTGAATCAAAAAAAGAATTTTCAAAATTTAAAGAAATGGCTAAAGAAATAAAATTCAATATTGAAGCTCGCGACTTATTAAAAAAAGGTGTAGACGAGTTGGCAGATGCAGTAAAAGTTACATTGGGACCAAAAGGTAGAAATGTAGTTATCGATCGTAAATTTGGCGCTCCACAAATCACTAAGGATGGTGTAAGTGTAGCTAAGGAAATCGAATTATCGGATCCGGGAGCAAACATGGGTGCACAAATGGTAAAAGAAGTGGCTTCTAAAACTGGTGATGATGCCGGTGATGGTACTACAACTGCTACAGTATTGGCGCAATCAATTGTTAATGTTGGTTTAAAAAATGTTACAGCTGGTGCTAATCCAATGGATTTAAAGCGCGGTATTGATGCTGCTGTTGCTGCTGTTGTTGCTAACATTAAAGAACAAGCTCAGGAGGTTGGTGATAACTTCGATAAAATTAAGCAGGTTGCTAAAATTTCTGCAAATAACGACGAAATGATTGGTTCTCTTATTGCAGAAGCAATGGAGAAGGTTAAAAAAGAAGGTGTAATTACTGTTGAAGAAGCAAAAGGAACCGAAACACATGTTAAAGTGGTAGAAGGTATGCAATTCGACAGAGGATATATTTCTCCATATTTTATTACCGATGGTGACAAAATGGAAGCTGACCTTGAGAATCCATACATCTTGTTATACGACAAGAAGGTTTCTACAATGAAAGAATTGATGCCAGTTCTTGAGCCGGCAGCTCAAGCAGGTCGTCCGCTGATGATTATTGCTGAAGATGTAGAAGGTGAAGCATTGGCTACTTTGGTTGTAAACCGCTTAAGAGGTTCATTAAAAGTTGCTGCTGTTAAAGCTCCGGGTTTTGGCGACAGAAGAAAAGAGATGTTGGAAGATATTGCTATTTTAACTGGTGGTGTTGTAATTTCTGAAGAAAAAGGAATGAAGCTTGAGCAAGCTACTCTTGAAATGCTTGGTCAGTCGGAAAAAATTACAATTGACAAAGAAAATACTACTATCGTAAACGGATCGGGCGATAAAGCCAATATTGATGCGCGTGTTGCTCAAATCAGAACTTTAATTGAGAATTCAACTTCTGACTACGATAGAGAAAAACTTCAGGAAAGATTGGCGAAATTAGCTGGTGGTGTTGCTGTACTTTACGTTGGTGCTGCATCTGAAGTTGAAATGAAAGAGAAGAAAGATCGTGTAGATGATGCATTGAGTGCAACTCGTGCTGCTGTTGAAGAAGGAATTGTTCCTGGAGGTGGTGTTGCTTATATTCGTTCCATTGCTGCTTTAGAAGGCTTAAAAGGTGAGAATGATGATGAAACAACAGGTATTGAAATTGTAAAACGTGCAATTGAAGAGCCATTGCGTCAAATTGTAGCGAATGCAGGTGGCGAAGGTGCTGTTGTTGTTGATAAAGTGAAAGCAGGAGAGAAAGATTTTGGTTACAATGCTCGTATGGATGAGTATCAGAATTTATTCGAAGCAGGTGTAATTGATCCAGCTAAAGTTTCTCGTGTAGCTTTAGAAAATGCAGCGTCTATTGCAGGTATGTTCTTAACTACTGAGTGTGTTTTGATCGATGAGCCAGAAGAAGCTCCGGCTATGCCAGCTGCTCCGGGAATGGGAGGCGGCATGCCTGGTATGATGTAATACTATAGAAATCAGGTTATAAGGAAAGCGGCTAGGGCCGCGTTTTTTATTGTCTCAATATGTTGTTGTACCCAATAAAATTAGAATTTCTCTATCTTTTGTTTTTATTTATTTTCTCCATAATAACATCTTGTATTGGTCGGTTTTCGATTTTGGCATCTAGCCAAGATATTAAATCCAAGTATAAGAAAGCTCTTTTTTCATAAGGATCATTAATCCATTTTTGGAGATCTTTCCTCGATTTTTTTAATTCATCCTTTAATTGATCAGGACTAATGGAGCTTAGTTTTCGTAAGAAGCGAAGAATGTATTTTTGAACTTCCTGTAAATCCTCCATTTTAGCTAAAAATCGGTAAGTTGAGCGAATCTGATATTCTAACAATTCGGTATTTTCCAATTCGTAATGGCTAATTAGGTTCAAAATTCTTCCAAAACAATGAATATCGCCGCGCAATGATGTATCGCGTACATCAGAAATACGATTTAAATATTTAACTGCTTCACGATACTGGCCATTACCAAAATACAGACAGGCTATTTTATAATAGAAAATTAAAGCACGATGGTTGTCCATGCCAACTTTATTGTTTTCCAGGAAACTTTCAATTTTTGGAATCAAATGCAATCCCTTATCAAAAGTTCCTTCCATAAAATGGCGATTGATTCTGTGTACAAATAAAAACATGTGCAGCAGTATGTTCAAATTAGAATTGTGCTTAAACTGATCTTCACCTTCCAATTTTCTAAGCAAACGCAAATGCTTTTTAAAATTACTTACGTGATTGGTGTAGAATAAGGCAACCAGAACGTTATTTAATCCTTTCAGGTATAAATCCATATGAATATTAATCATCTCCGGGTTTAAAAGAAACAAGTCAACCCATTTTTTTGCGTATTTGTAACACATCAAAAAATCCTGAATAATCAAATAATACCATACGTAGGATTGAAAAAGATATAGCTTTTCAAAGAAGCTCAGCTTTTCAATATCATGTCGGATAAGATTGGTATTGAAAAATTCCTTTACCATTAAAAGATCCTTCTCATTGCGAACGTACCCTACTTTTAAATACAATCCGTAAAGGCGAATAGACATGTTAGAGAAATAAACAACACCATCCATTGTTTTGCTTATTTCGGTAGCTTCTCTGGTAATTTCTTCGGCTCGGTTTTCAATACTTTTTGTAACGTATTGTGATTCTATTAGCTTTTCGAACTGAATAATTTCGTATACCAAAATGTTCTTTTTGTTTTTTCGGGCAAGGGCTTTGGTTTTATCCAATATTCTTAAGCTTTGCTGATAAAGTCCTTTGTTGTACAAAACCTTGGCATGATCAATCTGTTCACGAATGCTAATGCTAATATCATGGTTGATTTGAGTTAATCGTAAACTGGTAAGCAATTGTTTGTAAAGGTGAGCTTTTAAATTTGGCAATTGCGATTGCTTTATTTCTTTGGCCTTTTTCAGAATAATGGTTTCGTTGTACTCTTCCATTTTGTCCAAAACATCAAAAAGTTGCAAGAATTTAGTCTCTTTATCGCTACTAATTCTGTTAGCGTACAATTTAAAATTTCTTTTTTCAGATTTCGAAATCGATTTAATTAATTGAAACAGAGGGTCTATTTGTTGCTTAGGCATTGTAATGGATATATAAGTTAACTGTTTGGTAAACAGTAAGATTTTTAATCTTCATATTGTTTGAACTTCGTAGATTGTATTGAAAAACGATTTTCAAAAAATGGCTACTGAGCGTACTTTTGAAATATCAAATCAAGAGAATGATAGCAAGTAAAACAATTTTGAAACGGAATATGAATACAACAAATCTGTTATCAAAATTAATAAAATCCGATAAACTTGAAACAGTTAAAGGATTAAATCAAGCTCTTGCATGTATTGGAGTTGATCAGGATTTAAAATTATTAAATCAAAATCAGGCAAGTGAAATTAAAGGTTTCATTGTTCAGAAGTTTACTGATTTAGCTGATCTTAAAAGCTTGGTAGAATCGATTAAAGATTTATTAAATGCAGAGGAACTGGAAAGTTTTAAGTATGAGCTAAGCATAAAATTAGATAGTACATTGAGTATTACAAAAGCTCCAATTTACGGGAAACGAATTGATACACTAAAGAGTTGTTTCGAAGAAGTTTCCGGTGATAACGTACTTTGAAAACCATTTGTAATTGTTAATTCAATTACTTTAGACAGTGAACTATAAGCACTATCCCCCTTGTGCTTTTAAGGATCTGACTATTAACCAACATGAAGAAGCTAAGCTGTGACGGTAGAGTGATGAAAAATTGATTTCTTTTTGGCTTGTTTGTTTACAAATGAACCAATCCGTTAGAATTAGTAGTTTAAAAGTAAGTTAGGTGTGATTATACTTTTTTAAGAAACATTCAATGCTTTATCAGATCACTTAGATTCTTCTTGTTATAACAATTGTTTATAGAATAATGTAGTAGTAAAAATTTTGTAATTGTATCAATATTGTTTCCAAGGAATTTTTGGTGTAATGCCGATAGACTTTTACAGGAGCAAATTGAGCGAAACAAAAA
>JAOARS010000474.1 GCA_025210415.1 Marinifilum sp.
AATTACAATAGAACTGGTAGCTTTGTATCCATCCTCAAAAGCCATAGATACCTTTAAGTATGGTGTAGAAGGGTATCCCTTTGCTCCGCTTACCAATACTTTGTTGGTATCCGTCTCCTCCAGTTTTAAATGTGTAAAATCAGCCACCACATCAGGGCTAATGTATTGATCAGGATTACCCATTTCATAAACCAACTGCTCACGAATGGTGTCAACACTAATTAAACCACCTGTATCCTCATGTTTATAGACGGTAAAATCACCATCCTGGTTCATTTCAACTATTGGGTATCCCATATTGTCCCAACGCGATACTTTCTGCCAATCGGTAAAATTTCCTCCCGTAGATTGCGCACCACATTCAATAATATGGCCGGCAACCAATCCTGCCGCAAGCTTATCCCAATCGTTTAGCTCCCAGCCCAATTCATGTATCATTGGAGCCATGGTAACCGAGGTATCGGTTACACGGCCTGCCAGAATTAAATCGGCACCACTTTCCAAAGCTTTTAGCAATGGCGGCACTCCCAAATACACATTTGCACTTTGAATGTTGTCGATAATACTCTCGAAATCCTCACCTGAATCCATGTTCTTAAAATTGGCTTTCGCCGGATAAAATTCACTTATGCGATCTACGATATTGTCACCATCAACAACAGCAATTTTCAAAGAAATTCCCTTTTTATCCAGTTCCGACAATATCTTGCGAGCACACCCAATCGGGTTAATTCCCCCGGCATTGGTAATCATGCGAACACCTTTCGATTTCATCAAATCAGCTACATCTACAATCTGATCAACAAAATCAGTTACATAACCCAAGGCCTCATTCTTTAACTGCTGTTTTCGGAGAATACTCATCGTAACTTCAGCTAAAAAATCGGACGAAATGTAGTCCACATCGCCACCTTCCAATTGTCGACGAAGTACTCCCAGGTCATCTCCCCAGAAACCTCCGGCATTTGCAATTCTGATTTTGGTTTTCATTCTTGTATGTTTTAGTATTTAATATTCTATATATATTAGTTTCGATCGTTTCCCGTTAATTCGAAACTGTTTCTTGTTAACTTCTTAGTCCTTTAGGGTCGATTTAGAGTTTTTTAAGATGAGTTTAAAGTACGATCCGGTTAGATTATAGTGTTTCCCAATGAATTTAAACTATCTCCCGGTAAAATCACAATATTTCCCGATGAGTTTAAAGTGCTTCCCGATAAGTTTAAAAGACTTCCCATTAAACGCAAAGTGCTTCCCGATCGAATTAAAACCATTCCCAATTTAAATCTTGTTTATCGATAAACGAAGCAATTCTGTTTCGTTCATTACCTGCTCACCTTCTTCTACAAATACTTCCTCTATTTTCCCTTCAAACGGAGCAAGAATATTATTTTCCATTTTCATTGCTTCAACAATAAGGAGTACATCTCCTTTAGCTGCCACTTGGCCCGATTTGACTTCAATTTTTACTACTTTACCAGGCATTGGAGAAATAATTCTTCCATCACTTTGGCTTGTATTATTGCCCGCCCCTTCACTTACTTGCGCCTGAATTTCAGACCAGCGTTCCATTTCGCGCACAATACCACGACAACTTACAAAGCTCTTGCCTTTGGTATTTTTAGATCGATAAAAGCGATAGCGAACTCCTTCAAATTCGAAAGTCATCTCAATTTCGTTAAACTGAAGGTTTTCAATCAGGTATTCACTTTCATCTATTTTAATTCTGTAAGGATTCTCCTCTAGTATTTCAACATCTACGGTACTTCCATCAGTAAGTCGAAGCCGTGTTCCACTCTGACGCCAATAGCCAATTTCTTCCCATACCGAACTTGCTTCTTGCCTGCTTAATTCAAATAAAGCAAAGCTGATATGAAACAGAAATGCAGGAATGTCTTCTTTCTCTTTTAGCATTATTTCGTTCAGCACTTCGGCATGTTGCTGACAAAAATGTGTAGAGATTTGGTTGTTTTTGTAGGCATCGGTATTTAAAAGGGTATGCAAATACATGATGTTGTTTTTGATGCCATGTATTTGATAATCGTGCAAAGCAAGATGTAGTCTTTCAATTGCCAAATCGCGATTTTCATCCCAAACTACCAGTTTGGCAATCATAGGATCGTAATCAGGATGAATGGTACACGGGCCTGTTATGGCAGAGTCCAATCGCAATCGTCCTTCAAATAAGTTTGGTGGATTGTAAAAACTGATTGTTCCTGGCGATGGAATAAAATCCTTTTCAGGATCTTCGGCATAAATTCTTGCCTCGATGGCATGCCCTTTTATCGATAAATCTTCCTGTTTCAACTGCATTGTTCTGCCTGATGCAATTAGCAGTTGCTGCTCAACCAAGTCAATACTCGTTATCATTTCCGTTACCGGATGTTCCACCTGAATTCGGGTATTCATCTCAAGAAAATAAAAATTCAAATCCTCATCTACCAAAAATTCAACTGTTCCGGCATTACTGTAATTCATTTCTTTCGCTAAAAGAACAGCGGTTTTACCCATTTCCATTCTCAAATTGGGTATTAGTGTAGGCGACGGAGCTTCTTCGATCACTTTCTGAAAACGTCGCTGAATAGAACATTCTCTCTCGAAGAGGTGAATCACATTTCCATGCCGATCGGCCAATACCTGCACCTCAATATGACGAGGGTTTTCGATATATCTTTCAATAAGAACCGAACCATCGCCAAAATAACTGGCTGCCTCGCGCGAAGTAGACTCCAAGGCGGCTTGCATTTCTTTGGGTTCACGAACAATACGCATTCCCTTTCCACCACCACCGGCAGCAGCTTTAATCAGTAATGGGAATTGCATTTTTTTGCTCTCCTCAATCAATTTATCATGATTTCCAACCACTCCTTCCAAAACAGGAACACCAATTGATTTTGCAAACTCTCGGGCATTTACCTTATTGCCCATCAGTTCAATAGCCTTGGCATCAGGGCCAATAAAATCAATTCCTGAATCTGCGCAAAGCTGCGAAAATTGAGCATTTTCAGCTAAGAACCCATAGCCGGGATGAATGGCTTCTGCTTTTGCCTTCTGAGCAACATCAACAATCTGCCTTGCATTCAAATATGTTTCCTGTAAACCGGTGCCTTTCAATGGGAAAGCTTCATCGGCCTGCAATACATGCTCAGCATCTCTATCCTGTTCCGAATAAAGTGCAACTGTATGTATCCCCAGGTTTTTCGCGGTTTTTATCACCCTTAGGGCAATTTCCCCACGATTTGCTATTAATATTCGTTTGTAATACATATTTATTGTATCAGATTATGTATTATTAATATCCTCCTAATCTCCCTTAAAAGGAAGATTTTTCACCCAATAATTCCCCTCTTGAGAAGAGAAAGAGGAGTGTTTTAAATTCTTATTCCACCACCCAATTTGGTTTGCGCTTCTCCAAAAATGAACTCATTCCCTCCTGTCCTTCTTCCGACTGACGCAAATCAGCAATCATCTTTGCTGTATTCTCCATTGCCTCTTCGTGGGTCCATTCGTTCTCAACATCGTAAATCAAACGCTTGCAAGTAGAAACAGCCACAGGGCCACTTGTTTTTAATTTGGAAATTAAATCAGTTAACTTGGCTTTCAGTTTCTTCTCTCCGTGCGACCAATTGGCCAAACCAGCTTGCTGTGCTTCTTTTCCGTTGAATCGCATACCTGTTAGCATCAGTTCTTTCGATTTAAATTCGCCAACACGTTTCATTACATAAGGAGAAATACAGGCAGGTACAATTCCTATTTTTACTTCGCTTAATGAAAAAACCGTGTTTTTGTGTGCCAAAACAAAATCGCAGGCTGCCAGTAATCCGTTTGCTCCACCAATAGCAGCTCCATGTACAACGGCTATGGTAGGAAATTTACAGGAATACACTGCATTAAAGCACATCGAAAGTTTATAGCTTTCCAAATAGTTTTCCTGATAGGTGTATTCTGCAACTCCTTTCATCCAATTTAAATCTGCTCCGGCACAAAATGATTTTCCTTTGCCTTGTAATATCACAACACGAAGTGTATGGTAGTCCAATTGTTCTATTTCCTCAAAGCACTCGATGATTTCTGAAATCATTGTTTCGTTGAATGCATTGTGTATATCAGGACGATTTAAAGTGATCGTACCAATTTTGTTATCGATGCTGAATTCTATGGTTTGATATTGTTTCATTTTGCTTATGTGTTGTTTTTCATTCTAATATCCCTCTCCAAAGGGGGAATCGTCTCCAAAATCCTCCTCTTGAAAGGGGATTAAGAGAAGTGTTCACATCCTAAACACTCCAAAATCAGGTTCTCCAAAGTCTTTGTTCAAGGATGCTGCAATTCCCATTGCCAATACTTTACGTGTGTCTACCGGGTCAATTATTCCATCGTCCCATAAACGTGAAGTACTATAGTATGCAGCACCTTCTTCTTCATATTTCTTTAGGATTTTCTCTCTAAGTTTTACTCGTTCTTCCGAATCAAATTCCTTTCCTTGTTTTTTCAACTGCTGCTCTTTTACCTGAACCAGAACTCCGGCAGCTTGTTCGCCACCCATCACAGAAATTTTAGCATTTGGCCACATCAATAGCAATCGTGGTTCGTAAGCACGTCCTGCCATGGCATAGTTTCCTGCACCAAATGACCCTCCTACAATTACAGTAAATTTAGGCACTTGAGCATTGGCAACGGCATGAACCATTTTGGCACCATCGCGAGCAATGCCTTTGTGTTCATATTCCTTCCCCACCATAAATCCGGTAATATTCTGAAGGAATACCAGGGGAATTTTTCTAAAGCTGCACAATTCAATAAAATGAGCTGCTTTTAGCGAGGTTTCTGAAAAGATGATTCCATTATTAGCGATAATACCAACAGGATAGCCCATTATTTTGGCAAATCCGGTAACAATGGTTGGTGCATAACGCTCTTTAAACTCCTGAAAAGAAGAATCATCCACAATACGTGCAATTAGCTCACGTGCATCAATAGGTTTTTTCAAATCCAAAGGAGCCAATCCATATAATTCTTCTGCCGGATACTTAGGTTCCTTAACTTCTTCTCTTTGCAAATGGTATTTTTGAACCTTTGGCATTGATTCAAAAATATCTCTGCAAATCTGAATGGCATGCCTGTCGTCTTCTGCCAAATGATCTGCAACTCCTGAAATGGATGTATGAATCTCAGCGCCACCTAATTC
>JAOARS010000475.1 GCA_025210415.1 Marinifilum sp.
CATGGACCTGCCTCAATGACAGTGCATGGAATATTTTTTCCCTCGGCACTGTAAACGGAAGTCATTCCGATTTTTTTTCCAATTAATCCTGGCATTTCTCTTTACTTTTTTAAAAAATAAATCTTACTAGATTATCAAACTTTAATTTCAACTTCTACACCACTAGGCAACTCTAGCTTCATCAAAGCATCAATTGTATTTGCAGTAGAACTGTAAATATCAATCAAACGCTTGAAAGAAGAAAGTTGAAACTGTTCTCTTGATTTCTTGTTCACGAAAGTAGAACGAAGAACAGTAAAAATTCTTTTGTGAGTTGGAAGTGGAATTGGACCGCTAACAACTGCACCTGTAGCCTTAACTGTCTTTACGATTTTCTCAGCCGACTTGTCAACCAAGTTATGATCGTAAGATTTCAGTTTAATTCTAATTTTTTGGCTCATCTTATTTAGATATTATACGATGATATAATTATAATAATTCAACTTTACCCTTGGCGTTCTCAACAACCTCTTTAGCGATACCTTTAGGTACTTCTTCGAAGTGTGAGAATTCCATTGAAGAGTTTGCACGACCTGAAGACAAGGTTCTCAATACAGTTACATAACCGAATTGTTCTGCTAAAGGTACTTTAGCATTTACAACACGAGCTCCGTGCTTCGATTCCATTCCTTCAACCTGACCACGACGCTTGTTCAAGTCACCGATGATATCACCCATGTACTCTTCAGGAGTAATAACTTCCATCTTCATGATAGGCTCAAGAAGAACTGGATTCGCTTTAGCACAAGCTTCTTTAAAACCTTGCTTAGCAGCCATCTCAAATGACAATTGATCCGAGTCAACCGGGTGGAAAGATCCGTCAAACAACTCAACTTTTAATGTATCTACAGTATAACCTGCCAACACACCATTTTTCATTGCATCAGTGAAACCTTTCTGAACAGAAGGAACAAATTCCTTAGGAATGTTACCACCTTTAATCTGATCAACAAACTGTAATCCTTCTCCTTCGAAGTCTGCATCAACTGGCATCAAACGGAATTGAATATCAGCAAACTTACCACGTCCACCAGACTGCTTCTTGAATACCTGACGGTGTTCAACAGAACCTTTAATAGCTTCTTTGTAAGCAACCTGAGGTGCACCTTGGTTACATTCTACTTTAAACTCACGCTTCAAACGGTCGATAATAATATCCAAGTGAAGCTCACCCATACCAGAAATTACAGTCTGACCTGAATCTTCGTCAGTCTTAACCTGGAATGTTGGATCCTCTTCAGCCAATTTACCAAGAGCCATACCCAACTTATCAACATCCTTCTGAGTCAATGGCTCAACAGCGATACCGATTACTGGATCTGGGAAATCCATTGATTCTAACTCGATTGGAGATTCTTTTTGACAAAGGGTATCACCAGTACGAATATCTTTAAATCCAACACAAGCACAAATATCACCAGCTTCTACGCTTTCGATAGCATTCTGCTTGTTTGAGTGCATTTGGTACAAACGAGAAATACGCTCTTTGTTTCCTGATCTTGTATTGTATACATATGATCCGGCATCAATAGAACCTGAGTAAACACGAGTAAATGCCAAACGACCTACGAATGGGTCAGTAGCAATTTTAAATGCTAATGCAGCCAAAGGCTCATCAACATCCGGCTTACGTGTTACTTCTTCGTCAGTTCCAGGAACAGTACCTACAATAGCTTCTACATCAAGTGGTGATGGCATGTAAGTAATAATTGCATCCAACAAACGCTGAACACCTTTATTCTTAAATGCAGAACCACAAAGCATAGGAACGATATCCATAGAGATAGTAGCTTTACGGATAACTGCATACATCTCATCTTCAGTAATTGAATCTGGATCCTCAAAGAACCTCTCCAATAACTCTTCATCGTTTTCTGCAACTGCCTCTACCAACTTCTCTCTCCACTCATTTGCATCAGCAACCAAGTGATCTGGAATATCTTCCAAAGTGTAATTTGTACCATTCTCATCATCGTACCAAATAATCGCTTTCATAGTAATCAAATCGATTACACCTCTAAAGCTCTCTTCAGATCCGATTGGAATTTGAATTGGAATAGGATTAGCTCCTAATTTTTCTTTTACCTCACGTACAGCTTTGAAAAAGTCAGCACCAGAACGGTCCATCTTGTTTACAAAACCCATACGAGGAACTCTATATTTATCAGCTTGTCTCCAAACTGTTTCAGACTGTGCTTCAACACCACCTACTGCACAAAAACATGCAACAGCACCATCAAGAACACGTAACGAACGCTCTACCTCTACAGTAAAGTCAACGTGACCCGGGGTATCAATAATGTTGATTTGATACTTCTTGCTATCGTAGTTCCAAAAACAAGTAGTAGCCGCAGAAGTAATTGTAATACCTCTTTCTTGCTCTTGCTCCATCCAGTCCATTGTAGCTGCACCATCATGAACCTCACCAATCTTATGAGACACACCTGTATAATACAAAATACGCTCGGTAGTTGTTGTTTTACCGGCGTCGATGTGTGCCATGATACCAATGTTTCTGGTAAATTTTAAATCTCTCTTAGCCATTTTCTTTGTCCTCTACAAATTGCTTAAACAATTCTATTAAAATCTAAAGTGAGCGAAAGCACGGTTAGCTTCAGCCATTCTGTGAGTATCTTCCTTCTTCTTGAAAGCTCCACCTTCTTCATTAAAAGCAGCGATAATTTCTGCTGACAATTTTTCAGCCATAGACTTACCTGATCTCTTACGAGCAAAAAGAATCATATTCTTAATAGAAATAGAAACTTTTCTTTCAGGACGAATTTCCATTGGAACCTGGAAAGTAGCACCACCTACGCGGCGACTCTTAACCTCTACAGCTGGAGTGATATTCTCCAAAGACTTTTTCCAAATCTCTAATGGGGATTTTTCTAACTTTTCAGTTTTTGACTTAACAATTTCTAATGCATCATAGAAAATTTTGAACGCAAGGTTTTTCTTACCGTCCATCATCAAGTCATTTACAAATCTTGTAACCAAAACATCATTAAATTTTGGATCTGGCAACAAGATTCTTTTTTTAGGTCTTGATTTTCTCATCTCTTTTAGTTTACGAGCTATTCGTATGTTAGCTGCCCAAATATGTCTTCAACAGTCTCACGACTATTTACTCAACCTAGTGGGAACAACACATAAACTATAACTCCTACAGTTACAA
>JAOARS010000476.1 GCA_025210415.1 Marinifilum sp.
GATAATTTGCTTGATGAGTTTACCTTTGATGAACTTAAGGAAGCCATTCAGATTTTCAGAAAAAAGAAGGATATTAAGCACAAAAAAATAGGGCGAAGCAGCGAAGAGGCAATTGAAACACTTTTATGGTTGGCCAACGCCAATTACGAGATAAAATTTTCGCCTGAGCTGGATCTAAGTGCTCGTGTAATTTTCCCTGTATCGAATAACGAAATCAAAGGGGTAGAAGATGCCAGGTTTGTATTGTTTAAGAATGGGAATGGGGTAGGAAAACATGTATATTATGCAACGTATACAGCCTATAACGGTTTTACAGCACTGCCTCAGTTAATCGAAACTGTCGATTTCTGTCACTTTAAAGTATCAGTGCTTTTAGGTGAAGGATCAAAAGGGAAAGGAATGGCTTTATTTCCCAGAAAAATAAAAGGAAAGTATGCAACCATCTCCAGAAATGACAATGAAAATCTGTACATCATGTTTTCCAATAATATTAAACATTGGGAAAACCCTATCCTTTTAAAGCCACCTGCTTTTTATTGGGAATTCTTTCAGATTGGAAATTGCGGCTCCCCAATCGAAACCGAAAAAGGATGGCTGTTGCTCATTCATGGAGTAGGCCCTGTTAGAACTTATACAATTAGTGCTATTTTACTCGATTTAGAAGATCCAACAAAGGTAATTGGGCTACTTAAAGAACCGTTTTTAACACCAAGCGAAAAAGAACGAAACGGATATGTCCCTAATGTAGTATACTCTTGCGGAGCCATTATTCACAACAACATGCTAATACTTCCTTATGCAATGGCCGATTCCCGTTCCGGTATTGCTTCACTAAAAGTAAAAGATTTACTTGATAACATGATTTATTACTAACCTGATTTCTACTCAAAATCAATTCAAACTGTAATCATATTTTTCATCAAACTCAAGTTACTAATGTGTAATTTTTGAATTTGAATCGATTTGATCAGGCCTATAATAAAATTGTGCTCCTTTAATTGGAGGTACTAACAAACTATCATATAATTTAATGTGCTTACTTGCAATTACAGTCCAGTTTTTTCCTCTGTTATTCTCTTCAATATTAGCCTGAAATTCAGCTCTTAAATCATCATCCTGAAGTAAATTGGTAATGTGTGATATGTATTCATCATCATTGCTTGCATAAAAACCACCTTGAACTTCTTTAATCCAATTCTTAAAACTTCTTAATTCCGATGTAACAACAGGCAATAAAAAGGCTGATGCTTGTGCCAAAACGCCACTCTGAGCACCTTTGCAATAAGGCAAAGCCATAACATCTGCAGCACTTAAAATTGTATCCAATGTAAATTGTGGAAATTTGCCATAAAGGATTTTTACATGTTTCTCTAACCCAATATTTTCTATCGAACCATACAATTCTTCCTTGTAAGCCGAATGTTCATTTATTCTACTTCTTGAAGCCATTAGCAGAACTAAATCCTTGTTTTTCTCAACCAGGCGAGGGAGCAATGATATGATTTTCTCAAAATTTTTTGTCGATCTCATATAACCAGCCAATAACAAAACTTGTTTTCCTTTTAATCCCAGTAATTCTTTGGCATTCTCAAGCTTTTCAACTTCTCTTACACCATGAGGTATCACTTCAATTGGCTTCAAACAATCATAATTTGCTAACAGAATATCCTTTTGAAAACTCTCATGTACAATGATAACAGAACTTAAACTGAGAATATGCTGAACTATTATTTTCTCTTCATATTTCAGATCTTCAAATACAGTATGCAAGGTTACCACAACAGGAGTATCAGCCAAATTACAACGGATTAAAAACTCAACAATTTGAACACCTCTTTGGTCTCCAAATAAACCAAATTCATGCTCAATATGAACGATATCAACTGCATGCCTTTCAACATGAAAAAATAATTTTGCAGCAATGTCCTTATCATGTGGTGCATATACCTCAAAAACATTTGTTCCAGCTGCACCAATTTGTGCTAACACTCTAATTTCTTTACCTTTACCAGCAATCGAATTGCTTAAATATTGGGTATAAGTTGCTATTCCGCACTCGGTTGGCGGATAAGTTGAAATATATGCAATTCTCATGATTAAGCTAATTAAAATGATTCAACAAATCAGTAATGCTTGTAATTGCCACGCACACAGTTTCATCGCAAGCTCCATAATAAATCCACAATTCTCCATCATTTTTTTCCACCATACCATTCGTAAAAACTACATTAGGGAAAAAACCATTTTTCTCATAATCTGTCTCTGGAATTAGGATAGGAGTACTCGATTTCTTTACTATTTTAGTAGGATCATGCAGATCAAGTAAAAGTAATTTTAAGGTATAGATACTATTTTCTCCTTTGGCATGATAAACGATCAGCCAACCTTCGTCCGTTTTAAGTGGAGAAGATCCACCTCCAATTTTTTGTTGTTCCGTTTTTGTTCCGTCAGGTCGTAATAAACAACAATGTTCACCCCAATTCATCATATCAGGCGAAGTTGAATACCACATTGATGGTAATCCAAAACCCTTATTATCCGGGCGATGAATTGCTGCATACTTTCCACCTATTTTTTCAGGAAAAAATGCCACATCTTTGTTTAAGGGAGGAAAAATAATTCCAAGTTTCTCAACTGATTTGAAATCATCCGTTTTTGCCAAATAGGCTACATACCCATCTCCCGAAACAGCTGTATAATTGATATAATAAGTTCCTTCCAGTTGCACAACTCTTGCATCCTCAACTCCAAAACATTCACAATTTAATGTAGGATATATAAATGGATTATCTTCAACTACGAAATTTATTCCATCACTACTTCTAGCTAACCTCAGATGACTCATTGTCGTCAAATAATCCACACCTTTATAAAAATACCCTCGGGTATCCTTAAAAATAAGTTCCGGATCATCTTTGCTCACTCTCATTACCAATGCTTCGCCATTCTTATAGTAAGGAATCGTAATATGATCTTTTTCAGGCAAACAATTCTCAGCCACTCTAAGCAATAAAATGATTTCATTCTTAAATTGGATTGCTCCTGGATTAAAAGCTCCCAATACTTTAAACAAAGGGTTCGAAGCTTTAATAAGACTTGGAGATATCAACGGGTTGCATTCATGTCTTTTCATGAGGTTAAGACATATCAATCAGATTTGTAAAATTCAAGTATTTAGATGCATGTTCGCCATATGAGTAGACCTTTTCTTCAGTTATTTGATAAGTACAACGTTCGCCATAAATTCCCGAAAATAAAATTTCATACTCCTGATCTTCTTCATCTTGCATCAGAATTTTATAAATATTATCATGAATTCTTTTATCAATTAAACTCTTGTGGCAACATGGACACGACATAGAGATTTTCTCATTTTCTTCCATCTCAAAATTAGCATGCTTAAGAATTTCGTAATCTCCTAAATGAATACTAAACAAAAGTACTCCTTTTTGTCCCTTCTCATTTTTGGCAGAAACAACGATTCTATCGTTAACATTTAAATAATTTCGACAATGCGGGCATATATAATTTGCATTCATAACATTAAGTTTTAATAGTTCATATCTTTAAAAAATATACGCTATTCTAAGAAGAAAGTCAATTTAAATCTGTTAATAATCAAGCAAATAAATCTGTTTATTTTTGCCTGCTGCTAAATGTTAATACAATAAGTTGCACACAGGGTTTTTTATTCCATTTTAAATCGGTTATATTTGAAAATAGGCAGAAACAAAATTGCTTAAAAAATAAAGATTTGAATTTAGTTGTAAGTATAATTCGTTGGGTTGCAAGATTTTTAGGAATATTTTTATTCCTATTTTTTGTTTGGTTTGCCATTGAAATTGGTGCGCCCAATTTAGATATAATGAGTAATCAGGAAGTTAAATTATTTATTGCTAATATTTTAATGCTAATTGGACTCATTGTTGTTTGGAAATTTGAATTGATTGGCAGTCTGTTTTTATTGGGTGGTTATATTTTTTTTTCAATCGCAAATTATTCATTTTGGATAGGTCCAATATTCCCAATTTTCTTTTTAATCGGTATCCTTCATCTATTTTGCTGGTTTGCAGACATTTCCACATTATTAAAGAATAACAAGTTTACTGTTCGATTCTTGTTTAAATAATTAGTCTGATTTTAATTCCTCATAGAAAGGAGAATGTAGCCTAAAAATTACTATTTTTGAATCTTAACTGACTTAAAAAACATAAACATAACCACATGTTAAACATTGCATTGTTCGGCCCTCCTGGTGCCGGAAAAGGAACCCAATCGAAAATGCTGGTAGAAAAATACAATTTAGCTTACATTTCTACTGGTGATATCCTACGAAACGAAATTGCAGAAGGAACAGAACTTGGGCTTCAAGCTAAGGATATTATTAAAAAAGGTGGTTTGGTTCCTGATGAAATAATTGTACAAATTATTGAGGAACGAATCAAAACAAATACTGAAGTAAAAGGATTTTTATTTGACGGATTTCCGCGTACAACTGTACAGGCTTATATTTTAGAAGGCCTGCTTCTAAAAATGAATACCAAGTTAGATTGTATGTTGAGTCTGGAAGTTCCTGCGGAGCAGCTACGCAATCGTTTGCTTGAAAGAGCAACCAAAGAAAATCGTCCGGATGACACTGATGAAGTTATTAATGTTAGACTTCAGGAATATGATACAAAAACTGCCCCGGTAGCCAATTTCTATAAAGAAAAGGAAATTTATCATGGCATTGATGGTATGGGAGGGATTAATCAGATTTTTGAGCGCTTGACTAATGTTATTGACCAGACTTTAGAGAAATCATGGATCAATTTGGTTCTTCTGGGACCTCCCGGATCTGGAAAAGGAACTCAGGGAAGAAGGCTGGCAGAAAAATTCAATCTGGTATACATTTCTACCGGGCATTTAATGCGCCAGGAAATTAAGAAAGACACAGAAATGGGGAAAAGTGCAAAAACCTATATTGAAAAAGGAGATATTGTACCAGATGAAATTGCCATTAAATTGATTGAGCGTCAAATTAAAAAGCATCCTAATGCAAACGGATTTATTTTTAAAGGATTTCCACGAACAATTGTTCAGGCATATATCTTAGATGGTTTGCTTCGTAAACTTCAATCTACAGTTACAACTGCAATTAACCTTAATGTTCCAACCCTAGAGTCGATTAAGCGTTTAACCGCTCGTAGTAAGACTCAAAGTAAACGTGCTTATGATGCCGATACTGACATTATAATTCATAGGTTAGAACAACATGAGAAACGAAGCATAAAAGTAAGTGATTACTATTCTAAACAAAATAAAATTGAACTAGTTGACGGAGTTGGAGATGAAGATCAAGTGGCTGATAGGTTAAGCGAAGCGGTTATTGATTCCTTTAAAAAGATTAGATAATATTTACTCTGCCGGTTTTAATTTTCAAAACCGGCTTTTTTTTTATTATAAAATGCAAAAGTACAGCTTGACAGGCTCGTTAAGTCGTTTGGTCAAATCAGGTTTTAACAAATTCCTAAATTTGTTAAAATTGTATATTCTACCAATACTTATTTCATCATATGTTTCTGGAAAATCCAACTATTCGCAATATACTTTCTGGATTAAAAGAATTTTCTGTATCTGATAATTCTCAATTTTTATTTTTTATTGGCGAAAAGTGCGACATTGATTTAAATGAACTGGTAACTATTCTTAACAAGGAAAAAATACTTTTTTTGGGAGGTATATTTCCAGAGGTGATTTACAAGAATCTAACATCGAATACAGGCATTATAATCAAGGAAGTTAATATTGATGTTGTTTCGATATATTTTAATTCTGAAGAGGAATTTTTAAATCAGTTTTCTGATTATCACGAGCGAGAGTTTACAACAGCATTCACGTTAATTGATGGTTTGTCTGAAACAGCTTCCGATTATTTACTTACATTATTTACACATTTAGGTAATAATGTAAGGTTTTTTGGTGCTGGTGTTGGACGCACTCAAACAAAAAATGGTGGTATTTTAATTACTAATGATGGAGTATTTGATACCGGAACTATTGTTGTTTTTCTTTCATCTAAATCAAAAATAGATGCAAAACATGGTTGGCAAAAATCAATTGGGCCGTTTATCGTTACTAAATCTGAGAAGAATTTAATAAAAGAATTAAATTGGGAAAATGCATTTGAGGTTTACCAGCGTTGCCTTAAAAACACACAAAATATAAATTTAAACAAAACCAACTTTACTGATTATTCTATACATTTTCCTTTTGGGATATTTAAAGAGGAACGTGATTATATTATCAGAGATCCTCTCGAAGTTAATGAAAAAGGTTATATTGCTTGTGTTGGTAATATTCCCGAAAATTCCTTAGTTGACATATTAGCTATTGAAGAGTGTAATTTGAATTCAATTCCTGAAACAATGATCAATAACTGTGTCGAAAAGACTGATGTTATGCCTATTGTTATTCTTTTTAGCTGCATTTCAAGAATCAACCTTCTTAAAAACAGGTTCACAATAGAACTGGAAGAATTTAATAGTGAACTTACAAAACACTTTCCTGAATGTGAATTAGAAGGTGCTTTATCTATTGGTGAAATATATTCCTGTGGAAAAGGGTATCTTGAGTTATTAAATAAATCCATAGTTTTAGGCTTGGCATATTAATTTGAAAGATGAATACAAATAATTTAATCACCGATATCTCATTTCTATATGAACTCTCGTTATCTGTAGGGCAATCGCTTGATAAAAAAGAGAATTGTAAGAATTTTTTGCAAACTTTAATGTCAAGAAAAAACCTTGAATTTGGCGGTGTTTGGCTTTACAATTACAACATTCCTTATTCATCAAAAACTACTGGCTACACAGCAATTTATTCCCATCCGCAAATTAAACTCGATAAAATAGATATAGAAGATTCGTTTTTTTTAGATCATTGCTTTGAAAATCAGGATTCCTTTTCAATTCCTTTAACTTTGGAAGCTTGTAAAGCAATTGGATTTAAAAAAAAGGAGACAGGAGTTATCACTTGTTATAAGTTACAGAATTTAGGATTTCTTGTTTTGTATTCATCTGTGCATGACAAAATTTGGAATAGGATAGAGCAACGAAAACTCAAAAATGTAATTGACAAATTTGCCGTTTCTATCAAAGCATGTTTGTTTCATGAAAAATCGATACTAGATCTGATTACCATTTCAAAAACTCAAAAAGAGCTGGAAAAGGCAAAAAAAGAAGCTGAAGAAGCAAATGAATTAAAGTCGGCTTTTCTTTCAAATATAAGTCACGAATTCAGAACACCAATTAATGCTATAATAGGTTTTTCAAACTTATTGGCAGATTCCCTGATAGATAAATCTAAACATAAAGATTTTATTCAGAACATCTTAAACAGTAGCAGTAAACTTATGAAGATGGTAAATAATCTTCTGTATGTTTCTAAAATGGATTCTAATCAGCTTAACTTTACTTTGGAATATTTCAATATAAATGAAACGATAAGAGAAGTTAAGGCACACTTAAAGACACAAATATCAAATAAACCACAGGTAGATTTTAGACTTGTTTTCCCAAGAAATTCAGAAGAATTACAGATAAAATCGGATAGAGATAAATTGATTCAGATTCTGGAAAATTTAGCCGATAATGCAATTAAATTTACAAAAACCGGGAAAATTGAATTGGGTTATTATATTGATGACAACTCCACCTCTATATTTTACATAAGAGACACGGGAATAGGAATTTCGAAAGAAAAGCAAGCTCATATATTCGATGTTTTCCGACAACTTGATTATGAAGCCAACAGAAAATTTGAAGGCTCTGGATTAGGACTAACACTTTGCAAAAAGCTAATTCATTTATTGGACGGAGAAATATGGTTTGATTCTGAGGAAAATATTGGATCTAATTTTTACTTTAGATTGTCGGGTACCGGTAGTGTAAAAATGGATCTTCTGAATAAAATAACATCAAAATCTTCTGACAATTTAAGTACCATTGAAGATTTAAAATATTCCGAGAAAAATATATTAATTGCTGAAGATGTTAGATCGAATTTCAATTATCTAAATGCGATTATTGAATTAACAGATGCTACTGTAATATGGGCTAAAAATGGAAAAGATGCCATTCAAATCTGTGACGATAACAATCCAAAAATAGATTTGGTACTAATGGATATTAGAATGCCAGAGGTTGATGGTATAGAAGCTATTAAACAAATCAAAAACAATAACAAATCGATTCCTGTAGTTGTGCAAACAGCTTACGCTATAGATAATGAACGAGAAGAATGTTTAAATGCAGGAGCTGATCAGTTCATCACAAAGCCAATTGATCCTAGAAAATTAATAAAGATCTTGCAAGAATATTTGTAAATGAGAGTAGAATTGGCAGGATGTATTTTTGTCTTATAATTCATATTATGATAAATTATAAACATGTAAAAAAAGGGACCATTATTTGATCCCTTAATTTTTATTCCATACCGTCTAGCTTAGCCTTAACTTCGTTGTATTTTTCCAAGTAAGCTTCATTTTCATTTCTCAGCTTGAAATATAATTCTTTCAATGTGATTAATGAATTTTTCTCACCTGGTTGCATTTCAAGAACTTTTTCGAAATAAGGAATTACCTTTTCATATTCACCGTAAACAACTTTAATTGCTTCGTTATATTTTTTAGCATCCATAATTTCGTTAGCTTCCTGATGCTTAGCAATTGCAGTATTCAATTTCAAAAGACCTAAGTTGTACTGTGATGTAAAATCATCCGGAGTAAGTTCTAAAGCCTTCATGTACATTTCCTCTGCCTTCGCAGTTTCTTTGGTTTTTTCGTACAAGGTACCTTTAGCACGATAGAATGAACCATTAGTTGGATCTAATTCAATTGCTTTATCAAGGTAATCTGCAGCTTTTTGAGGCTCTCCTCCTAACATGTAATAGTTAATTAACTCAACCAACATCCATGAATCATTTGGAAATAACTCAAAACCCTTGTGAAGATATTTTACTGATTCTTCCTCATTACCAGCACTTTTAAGTACGTGTGATAAATTTGCATATGACTTGGCACCACCGTAATTATAATCGATAGATTGCCTGTAATACTTGATCGCTTTTTCAAAATTTTCTGATTTTTGAGCAGCCATACCAGCATTAAAAATAATAGCTGTATCAACAACAGGATTGTCCTTAAACATATCCATTGCTTCAATTTCAAGAACTTTTTCAAATGCAGCTAATGCACCAGCATAATCACCATCATTATAACGATTTACAGCCTCGTTGGTATAATTAGGAATCATATTGGTCATCTGAGCTTTTACAGGTTTAATCATTTTACCCTTTGCATCTAATTCAAGAGCTTTTAAATAAGCAGCATAAGCAATATCCAAAGGATTCTTTTCTAAGCCTTTATAAGCTGGAAGTGGACTTTCAAAAATTCCCTGGTAAACTTTACCTTTAACAAGGTATGCCTTTGGATAAGCAATACACTTCTCATCCTGAATTCCTTGGTCAATAGCTTCTTTCGCTTTATCTATCTTACCTGAAGTTAGATAATTTTGTGCTCCGGTAACTTTACTTTTTTGCGCGAATACAGCCGAAACGCTCAAAAGCATAACCAGAATAAATGATAATTTTCTCATAATCAATGTTTAGTTTTTATAACAATCTCGAACAAAAATATACCTTTCTTTCAAATTCTGAACAAGATTCATCATTTTATAATTATTCTAAGTATCGAATACTACTCTTCAGTTCCCTCTGTTTGCTGTTCTGGTGCCTCATTTTCTTCGTCTTCGTTAGATGAATTAACTTTGGCTACAGCAGCAATTGAATCACTTTTCTTACTTAAATTAATCAAACGAACACCTTGCGTAGCTCGTCCCATAACTCTAAGATCCGAAACTGCTAATCGAATGGTAATTCCTGACTTGTTGATGATCATCAAATCGTCGTTATCTGTAACATTCTTAATTGCAATCAAATTTCCGGTTTTCTCAGTAACGCTAATTGTTTTTACACCTTTACCACCTCTGTTGGTAATTCTGTAATCATCAATATTAGATCTCTTACCATAACCATTTTCCGATACAACAAGAATATCTTCTTCTCCATTCTCAACACATATCATGCCAACAACTTCATCACTCTCATCTTTCAGAGTAATTCCACGTACTCCGGAAGCTGTTCTACCCATAGAACGAACCTGATCTTCAGCAAATCGAATGGCCTTACCCGAACGTACTGCAATTAAGATTTCATTTTTACCATTGGTTAATTTTGCTTCTAAAAGTTGATCACCTTCACGAACGGTAATAGCATTAACTCCATTTACTCTAGGACGAGAATAAGCTTCAAGCGGAGTTTTCTTAACTACACCTTTCTTGGTGCAAAGAACAATGTAATTGTTGTTAATATACTCTTCCTCTTTAAGGTTAAGAATATTAATATATGCCTTCACTTTATCATCCTGCTCAATATTTAATAAATTTTGAATAGCCCTACCCTTCGATTGCTTGGTTCCTTCCGGAATTTCATACACTTTAAGCCAGAAACACTTTCCTTTTTCTGTAAAGAACAACATGGTATTATGCATTGTAGCCATAATCATGTGTTCAAGAAAATCTTCTTCTCTTGTAATTGATCCTTTAGATCCTACTCCACCACGATGTTGTGTTTTAAATTCTGCCAGTGGAGTGCGTTTGATATATCCCATATGAGAAATCGTAATCACCATTTCTTCATCAGCATAGAAATCTTCAGGGTTGAATTCTTCAGAAGCATATACAATGTCGGTTTTTCTTTCATCACCATATTTTGCCTTTACTTCCAACAATTCTTCTTTGATGATATCCATTCTCATTTGCTCATTTGCAAGAATTGCATTCAAATGATCGATTAATTTCATCAATTCTTCATATTCTGCATGCAGTTTCTCACGCTCTAATCCGGTAAGTTTCTGCAATCTCATATCAAGAATTGCTTTGGCTTGGATTTCATCCAACTCGAAGTTGCTCATCAATCCATTCTTAGCTTCTTCTGGAGTTTTAGATCCACGAATCAACTTAATTACTTCATCAATATGATCCAAAGCAATAATTAATCCTTTCAGGATATGAGCTTTATTCTCAGCTTGTTTTAATTCATACTGAGTTCTGCGAACGATAACATCGTGTCTATGTTCTACAAAATTATCAATCAAGTCACGCAGATTCAATAATTTTGGTCGACCTTTAACCAGTGCAATATTATTCACACTAAAAGAAGTTTGCATCTGTGTATATTTGAATAATTTATTCAATACAACATTTGCAATGGCATCTCTTTTAAGGTCAAAAACGATTCTCATACCTGTACGGTCCGATTCATCGTTTACATTCGAAATTCCATCGATCTTTTTGTCATTAATTAAATCGGCAGCCTTCATAATCAACTCTGCCTTATTAACCATATAAGGAATTTCGGTTACAATAATTTTTTCGCGCCCTTTTTCATCGGCTTCAATATTTGTTTTGGCACGTACTACAACACGTCCTTTACCGGTCTCAAAAGCTTCTTTAACCCCCTGATAACCATAAATTGTACCACCTGTGGGAAAATCCGGAGCCTTCATAATACGAATTAGCTCATCCATTTCCACTTCCTTATTATCAATAGTGGTTACAATTGCATCAATGGTATCAGACAAATTATGTGGAGGCATGTTAGTAGCCATACCTACAGCAATACCTGATGCACCATTTACCAAAAGGTTAGGAATACGGGTTGGAAGTACAGTTGGCTCCTTCAACGATTCGTCGAAGTTAGGAACCATATCAACCGTATCTTTATCCAGATCCGATAAGGTTTCTTCAGCAATTTTATCCATTCTTGCCTCTGTATAACGCATAGCTGCAGGGCTATCGCCATCTACAGAACCAAAGTTACCTTGCCCGTCAATCAATGGGTATCGTAAAGACCAATGTTGAGCCATACGAACCATTGTCATGTATACAGAACTATCTCCATGTGGATGATATTTCCCCAATACCTCACCAACAATTCTTGCTGATTTCTTATACGGTTTATTTGCTGTTATACCTAACTCGCCCATTCCGAACAATACTCTTCGGTGAACAGGCTTTAAGCCGTCTCTAACATCTGGCAGAGCTCTGGAAACAATAACCGACATCGAATAATCGATATAGGCTGATTTCATTTCCTCTTCGATGTTGATACGTATAATTCTTTCTCCCGTAGTCATCTATATTTAATTTAAAATTCTAAACTTTTCTCAGAACTACAAAAGTAACAAAATATGTGATTTTTGCGTAAGAAAAGGAGCTATATTTATGAGTGGATTAAGATAAATATTTTGACATTTTTCTTTACAGCTTGATTTCTAGTTTAATTCCTGTTTTGTTCGAGTTTTAAATTGAAAATTGATTGAGAAATTAGGCTGTATCTAATATTTTTTCATTAATTTAATGTTGCTTTAATCAATTCGACAAAAATTAATCGAATATTACAAACAATTTTAAGAACTTAATTAAAAGACCTACTATATGGATTCAAAATTTTCACCTCGTATTAAAGACGTTCTTTCGTACAGCAAAGAAGAAGCTGAAAGGCTTGGAAACAGTGCAATTGGAACAGAACATCTATTTTTAGGAATTCTTCGTGAAGGTGAAGGTATTGCTGTTGATATCCTTATCTCTTTAGGTGTTGATTTATACGACATCAGAAAAAGTATTGAAAAGGAAATCAAATCAGATACAATAACTGATTTAGATCAAAACAACATTCCTTTGCAACGATCAGCCGAAAGAGTTTTAAAGCTAATTTATTTAGAAGCAAAAGCTTTAAAAAACAATACCATCGACACAAGTCATTTGCTTCTTGCTATTTTAAAGGATGATAAGAGTATGGTTACTCAAATTTTAGAAGATCAAACTATTGATTACAGTAAAATTAAAGAGAACCTAAAAACTTTATTCCCTAAGGCTCAAGCCGATTATCCTTCTGAAGAGCGAGAAGGCAAAGGAGGAATGTCTGGTGGTTCGAAAGGATCAACTTCTCGTGGAAAATCAGAAACTCCGGTATTAGATAATTTTGGTATTGACATTACAAAGTCTGCCGAAGAAGGTACTTTAGATCCAATTGTTGGAAGGGAACGAGAGATTGAACGATTGGCACAAATATTAAGTCGCCGCAAAAAGAACAACCCTATACTAATTGGAGAACCTGGTGTTGGAAAATCTGCAATTGCTGAAGGATTGGCTCTTAGAATTGTTCAGAAAAAAGTTTCCAGGGTGTTATTTGGGAAAAGGGTAGTTACGTTAGATTTAGCTTCAATTGTTGCAGGTACAAAATACCGCGGACAGTTTGAGGAAAGAATGAAAGCAATCCTTAATGAATTGTCTAAGACGTCAGATATCATTCTGTTTATTGATGAAATTCACACCATTGTTGGCGCAGGTGGAGCAACAGGTTCGCTGGATGCTGCAAACATGTTAAAACCGGCACTTGCCCGAGGTGAAATTCAATGTATTGGTGCCACTACCCTTGATGAATATCGTCAAAATATAGAAAAAGATGGTGCTTTGGAAAGAAGATTCCAGAAGGTGATGGTTGAACCTACTTCTCCTGAAGAAACAGTAGAAATTCTAAATAATATTAAGGAACGATACGAAGATCATCACAATGTTTATTACACTGAAGAAGCTATTGAATCATGTGTGAAATTAACTTCGAGATATATCAGTGATCGCTATCTTCCGGACAAAGCCATTGATGCATTGGACGAAGCTGGATCGCGCGTTCACATATCAAATATTCATGTACCGGTTGTTATTGAAGAACTGGAAAAAAAGATTGAAGAAACGCGTCAAAGTAAAATAAAAGCTGTTAAAGCTCAGAAATTTGAACTAGCTGCTAGTTTTAGAGATAAAGAGAAGAACTTCTCAGAAGATCTTGAAAAAGAAAAAGACAAGTGGGAACAAGAATTGAGCCTTAAAAAAGAAAAAGTATCTGAAGAGGACATTGCTGAAGTTGTTGCAATGATGACAGGCGTTCCTGTAAAACGAATTGCTCAGGCCGAAGGTTCTCGCCTACTTAAAATGGATGATGAATTGCAAGGAAAAGTAATTGGTCAGGACGATGCCATTGCAAAAATTGTTAAGGCTATCCAGCGTAACAGAGCGGGTTTAAAAGATCCTAACAAACCAATTGGAACGTTTATTTTCCTTGGTCCTACAGGTGTTGGTAAAACCCAGTTGGCAAAAGTTCTATCAGAATATTTGTTCGACAGTTCCGATGCGCTAATTCGAATCGACATGAGTGAATACATGGAAAAATTCGCTGTATCGAGATTGGTTGGAGCTCCTCCGGGATATGTTGGATATGAAGAAGGTGGTCAGTTAACAGAGAAAGTTAGGAGAAAACCTTATTCTGTTGTTCTTTTAGATGAGATCGAAAAAGCACATCCTGATGTATTCAATATTCTTCTTCAACTGTTAGACGATGGTCAGTTAACCGATAGTCTTGGGCGCAGAGTTGACTTTAAAAATTCTATCATTATTATGACTTCCAATATAGGTAGCCGTGAATTGAAAGATTTTGGAAAAGGCATTGGTTTCCAGACCGGTGGAAATGATTCTAATGAATATGCCAATAGTATTATTCAGAAAGCATTAAAAAGAGCTTTTGCTCCTGAGTTCCTAAACAGAATTGATGATTTGATCATGTTTAACTCATTAACTCAGAAAGACATTCACAAGATTATCGATATCGAACTTAATGGATTATACAAGAGAATCAAAGATTTGGGCTATAACATTAAAATTTCGACTGCAGCTAAAGATTTCATTGCTGAAAAGGGATATGATGTTCAGTTTGGAGCCAGACCTTTAAAACGAGCTATTCAAAAGTATCTAGAAGATGAAATGGCAGAAGTCATTATTAAAGCAAGTATATCTGAAGGCGATACAATTTCTGTAGGTTTAGATAAATCAAAACAAAAGATAACCACCAAGATATTAAAAGCTCAGAAAGCACTTGAATAAGAAAAAGCCGGA
>JAOARS010000477.1 GCA_025210415.1 Marinifilum sp.
CAATTACATCTAAACTTTGGTGGGATGTAAATTAATTTTTATCATTACTTATAATGAAAAGAGCCGGACTTCGTTCGGCTCTTATTTCTTTTATGTTATACCAAATGTAATATTAAATGAACCATTTTCTAAAAAAATTATAATTAATAAATAATGAAGTAAGTTGTAAGTGACAAGATATTCATAATTTATCCAATAGGTATAACTTATATATTATAAGTAATTCCCAAAACAATGCTTCTCCCCACACCACTAATTCCCGAAGAGTAAGGCCTGTAACGCTTATCGAATATATTTTCAACTGAAAAGTTAAGGTTAATGGATTTGGAAAGTTTATAATTATTATTCCAATTTACAATAAACCAATCTGGCGAATAAGGATTTCCATTTTCATCTTTAGCGTATAGGTAAGGCTTATCTCTTTCGGAGTTGGCAAGATTATTATAACTAATTTCGCCATTATATTCCAATTCAATATTAGAGTTTAATTTGGTTGATTTGTAATCTATCTTAAATGATCCAAACATGGGTGCCACATGTCGAACAGGACTACGATCCTTGTATTCTCCATTGCTGTAATTCCAGTTTGCCGTTGTCGAAAAATTCCGGTTTATTTTTGCGATACATTGAATATTTGCTCCCCATATTTTTGCATTATCGGCATTTACAATTGCTTGCACTTTGCTTTCAACATCATCATAAATAATTGTATTTTTTCCATCGTAACTATAATTGCTACGAAGCATTGCATTGTTTAGAAACGAATAGAAAGTATTAAAATCGATGAAGAACAATTGGTTAAAATTTTTGCTAATGCTGAAGTCGAAATTGTAGATGTATTCAGGTTTTAAATCTTTGTTTGGAACAACAACTTTTCCTGGTTCAGAATCAAAAACTTTACCAATGTCATCGATGTTGGGAGTACGAAAGCCAGAACTGGCATTCAACTTTACACTCAATCCTGAATCGGAATGGTATGCAAGCCCAATTCCTCCATTTACAGCTCCTGTTGATAAGTCAAGATCTGTAAAAGGAAAGTTGTAATAGGTATTGTCAAGCTTCGAATTGATCCAAACATGAGAATACCTGATTCCGGTATTTAGCGTCCAGTTGGAATTTAACTTGTGTTTGATATTGCTATAAAAAGCCAGACTCGATTGTTTGGATTTGTCAGGATATCGACTGGCAATTTCTTCTATTGAGTTAGTTGTAATATTTTCACTATAGCCTTTCGATCGTAAGCTGTTATGAGTTACCTCTGATCCATAAAATAAATGAGTATTTTCTGACAATTTTTTTTCAGCATCTGCATTTAATGTATAAATATTAAGTCTTTCGGTTCGGTTTCTTTTTGTATTTGAATTCAATTTTCTATCGTGTCTGCTTTCCCTGTAGTTTTGATATGCTCCATTTATTTTGAATGAATCGTATAATGTACTTGCTTTTTTTAATGATATTTCAAAATTATGCATCTGCAACCTTTGTGGCCCATAATACCATTCAGCATACTTAAGATTTTCCCCGCTAAATTGTATTAAACGATCGTACCTTGGGATATTAGAACTGCTTGTATAATGAAAACCATAAAGCAGCTCGGTGTAATCAGAAGCTTTATATCTTATTTTTTGGATAAAATTAAGTTGATGATAAGCTGATTGTTTTTGAATTTCAGGATCAGAATTTTCGATTATTTTATCTTCTCCGTTTTCACGGATAACATATTGATTTCTTAGATAATCATCAGGGCCATGACTACCCATTTTCTGATCGCTAAAATCACTATATGTAATGTTTCCGGCAAAGCTAAGCTTTTCCTTGCCGTAATTGTAGAAAGCATGGTTCATTATTTCATTGTTAGCCGACGAATAACGGTTTTTATACCTGAAATCAATATTAGGTTTACTACTGGTAGAAAAGAGAGGTTTAATTGTATGAAAATCCATTACGCCTCCAATTGCATCGCTACCATATATAATCGATCCAGGGCCTAAAATAACTTCAGCAGATTCCAGGCTGTTTGCATCTATGCTAATAACATTCTGTAGGTTACCACTTCTGTAAATTGCGTTGTTTAAACGAACCCCATCTAAAACCAAAAGAATTCTGTTGGCAGAAAAGCCTCGAATCATTGGGCTACCGCCTCCTAACTGACTTTTTTGAATATAAACCTGTTTACAAGATTTTAACAGATCGGCGGATGTTTGAGAAGAGGAGTGAAGAATTTCATTTTTACCAATTCGGTGTACTTTTAATGGTATTTCTTTAATGTTTTGTTCCCATTTATTGGCTGAAACAACCACTTCTTCTATCGGAAAAATATTGGAGTTTAATTTTACGATAAAGTTTTGTTGCTTGATATCAGCATAAACTAACTTTAGATTTTGATATGCCGGATGTTGAAAATAAATAAACTCTTTATTTGTAAAATCCGTTAAGTTAGCAATTCCGGATTTGTTTGTTAGAATTGAATTATGGGTATCGAAAATGTAAACATTTTCAATAGGTTTATTTGTTTCTGAATCAATAACTTTTAGCTCCTGTGCAAAACCAAAACCTGCACAAAAAAGCAACAAGCATGAAATGAGAATACGCATTGTGTAAGATTGAATTATAAAAATTCAAATATATGATTAATATTTCGTTTGATAAATGAAAAAAGACACCTGCAAGATGTCTTTTTAATACCATTTTGAAAATGACATGAGTTTATTGATTATTTGGTATGCCGATGTACATCGGTATAAATTCTTTATGAATGCGAAATTCTTATTTTTCTGCAATCAGTGCTTTTTCACCTTGATCATAAATTAAATCTTTAGGAATTTTAGCTCTTTGTATTCTATAAAGATCCTGCAAAAGCTCATTGCGAATGTAACCTTTGTCTTTAATCAAACGATCGGCTGCAGCATAATCTCCATTTCCCTGTATTTCTAATACCATTTTGGCAAGAGATTCAATGGCTTTTTTCATTTTGTAATCATCAATCTTGTAAGTACCTGTTTCCGAATTATAGGTAAAAGCTTCCTGTTCCTGAAAATAGTAGAAACGAATCATGTTGGCAACACCTTGTGCATCAGTAACTCCAAATCGTATTGATCGGAATACATCTGCCATGTAAGTAACATAGTTGTCAAGCATTGCAATTCCTTCAATCTGACGCATATCGTGAACCTGATTTAACAAGTACATACGCAATACATCATTTTTAAGTTCATTAATTACATTGTAATGTTCTTTTAAAGCATCTTTAACATTACCATTTCCATTAATGGTATTTGATATTCCGAGTCCGTCGGATATTTCATAGAAAATCGTATTCATGAAAAATGAATTGAAATTCACATTTCTTCTTTGCTTTTCATCAATTACCAATTCGCTAATTGGGCTAAGTATTTTATCGAACTTTGCTTGCATTACATTTTTGAAGTGTAATTTTCTTGCACCAGATTTAATATGATTGTTACCAATAGGAAGGTTAAGGCCAATTAATTTATTACCTGCATTGCAATATCCGGAATTATACAGAACATCATAAATTACGATATTTGCAGTATTAACACTGGATTCGGATTTAAATTTCTCATCAACAGGAAGGTTTCTTTGAAGAAATGGAAGAAGGGATGCATATTTTGCCATTTTTTCTGTCCATTCTGCATTTCTTAAAAGAATAAAAGCTCCATAGGAATATTTTGTCCAGATTAAATGATCTTCTCTATTAACAATTGGCCCGGCAATAAAATCTAACTTGTTATTTTTAAGTTGTAGCCAAAGTTTATCGCTTTTCGAAAAATCGTCAGAAGTTAAATCTTTAGCTCTTTGCAGCAGGTATTCTTTAAAATCATCTGATTCGGCTAACGAAGCAGCTTTGTTTAAATGATTTGCTGCAAGTTCCAATTGTGTTTTGTATGCTTCACGAAAAGGAATAACTTTTAATTTTCCATTTGCATCTCTGATAACGTTAGTGAAAGGACTGTATTTCTC
>JAOARS010000478.1 GCA_025210415.1 Marinifilum sp.
AGTGTAAACTTAAAATAGCAGAAGAATAATGCTCATTTCAATGTAATATTGGTATTATACTGCCTTTGTGTTAGGGATAGAAACGAAAAGCCCACAGCGAAGCGAGGACTTGTAGTGTATAGCCCGACCCGAAGGGAAACACCCAAACGTTTTCCCTTGTCGGGTATAAATGAATGAATAAACTTAAAGCGCTTGCCCTGTTAGATAGCTGAATGATCTTTTTTATCCAAAAAAATTAACTAAATTTGGTTTCCCATTTGAGAAACCTAATAATAAAAAATGAATACAAAGACTTTTAATTGGTCTGATAAAACCATATTAATTGCGGAAGATGTGGAATCTAATTATCTTTTTTTAGAAGAGGTATTAGCAATAACGGAAGTCAATATTTTATGGGCTACCAATGGTCAGAATGCAATCGATATGTTCACAAAAAACGATATTGACTTAATATTAATGGACATTCAAATGCCATTGTTAAATGGTTTTGATGCTACCAGGGCCATTAAAAAAATCAATCCCAAGGTTCCGATTATTTCGCAAACTGCTTATGCTATGGCTGAAGACAGAGGAAAGAGTATCGCCGCAGGTTGCGACGATTACATTTCCAAACCAATATCAAGTCAAAAACTATTAAATCTTATTGACAAATACTTTTAGATAAAAGTTAAGCTTACATCTTTTAGAAATTTCTCTTCCAGTAAATTTACAATCTTTTTAACTACTGTTCTTCGAATTTCAAGCTCTACTGGTAAGCTTGGATCCTGGTGAGCAAAATTAATTCGTGTACCCGATATGATTGAGATTTTATCGCTTTGCAACAAATAATGAACAATCTGATCAGCAGGGCCATCTCCCAGGTCATAATCAATTGTATACTCATCTAATATTCGGGCCACTTTTCCAATGGTCAAAATTCCTTCCGTTACCAGATTAATGCCTTCCATATAAGATGCCGGAGGCAATTCAGGATCAGTAATTTTCATTCCTGCTGCAAATTTAAGACTCAACTCGCGAGCCAAAATTTCGGCAGTTGTTCCTCCGCAAATAATTTTCTTTCCTTTAAAGTGGTAAACACGCATTGCATACTCAGAATCCTTATCCTTTTCGAATGGAGGCCCTGTGCAAATGAGCAATTTTCGTGGCTCCCTGTAGTAAATCACTCCTGCGCTCGTATCATCTTTGGGTTCACCACTATCGTTTCGCATGGCCTTTTTAACCAATTGCAAACCTAAGTTTCTGGCTGATATAAACGGGGTTGTTCTTACGATATTCTTCACGTAATCCAAAGCATTCTCGTGACCCCAGCCAAATGGCAACTCTCTGCTTCCCATCCCCGATTGCATAATGCCATCAGACCAAAACAGAATCCGATCTTCTTTTCTTGCTGTAAAAGAACAGGTTCTTAATTCTTTTCCTTGGTTTTCTTCACTATCAAGCGTAATTGTTCTCCAACCCGGATCGTAAATTTCTGCTCCTCGCATAACAACGCAACAAGGGTTATCAAACTCAATAATTCTTGTTGTACCATCATATTCAATATCAATAATGGTAAAGGTTGAATAACTAACTTTTCGAACGCTACAAACAGGTAACGTATTCATTATTATTTCGGCAATAGATATTACATCTTTGTGTTCCAGCGTAAAATTCATTGCCATAGATGCAGTAAGTGTAGCCAAAACATTTGCTTTTACACCACTTCCCATTCCATCGCTTAAAACTGCAATTGTTCTGTTTTCCTCTTTAATTCTTGTCGAAAGAAAAACATCACCACAAATCATATCTCCATGATGAAATAACTGCTGGCAATCTATATCAATGTGAAATTTATCTTCCATTATTCAGATTTTTCTTCATCACCCGGAGTGTGAGATTTAATTATTGAATTCAGTAATTTTTCAGTTTTCGAAGCACTTTCGCCAAGCAAAAAAGCAATTTGCTGAACTGTTTGAAGATTTTCCTTAATTACCGCCCTTGCTCTTCCAATTACCTCTTCCTTCCTGACTTCAGGTGCATATAAATCACGAATAATTCCCCCAACAATTTTATTCTTTTTAATGGTGAATACCGATACATTAAATAAAGCATTTCCGTAATGCACATCTTTATTTAAAATATCTTCGCCATTTAATATTACTGTTGAAAACAATTTATGAAATGGTATCAGCTTGGTTAAGTCAGCATCTACCAAGCCAGGAATAATTTCGCTCAACATTCTGGCCTCTTCTCCCAATAAATCTACAAAACTTTTATTCGATTCAATTACTTTCAAATTCTCATCAACAATTACAACTCCTGATGGTAATTTTTGTAACATTGCCGATACAGTTTCCGATGCCTCCTGAGCTATAACTCTTTCTTCGTTTGCTACCCTTTCCGATTCTTTTAAAGCCGTTTTTGTTTTGGATAACTTTTCGTTTGCCGAATTGAGTTCCTTAATAACCGAATTCATATTTTTTATGGTGTAGGATGAGCACATCTCGTAATTAGCCAGTCCCTGACACTTTGCAATGGCAAATTCTCTGCACGATTCGTATCCACACGATCCGCATCCCAATTGATCTTCAACTTTCTCCTTTCCCATTTCAACTAAAACCGAATGCACTTCTTCTTCAGATGGAGTTGGTAAACTTTGTCCTCTCGATTTGAACCCTCTATTTAGATCTAAGTTTTTGTATTCATCAATTTCTTTCTGCCACTGTTCCTCATCAAAAGTTTTCAACCTTTTTCTTACATATCGAATTACTTGCGATCTTCTCGAAAATTTGCGTCCTCCGGCAGATGTTCCCGGCCCCATTATGCATCCTTCACAGTAAAATAAATCAAGGTGTTGATTTAAGTTGTGCTGGGTTTTAAATTCATTTATCGATCGTAAAAAATTATTTCTCCCTTCGGTACTAATGATACCACCATTCAGCATACTAATGTCAATATCGGCAGCCTGAAACAATCCATGACTAATGGGAAACAACCCTCCTAAACGGGCAAATGGCGGATCAAACTCCGAGAATTCAACAGAATTTTCAGTAATCTTATATTCTTTAAACAGATTACGCAATTCAATAAAACTTAAAACTGCATGAATGTCTCCATCGGAACCATTAAATGCTTTCACGTCGTTTTTGCTGGCCACACATGGCGATAGTGACACAATTTTTACATTCTTTCCATACTTTTTACGAACTACCTTAGCCATTGCAATTCCTGGTGGTACAATTGGAGCTAGGTTTTCAACCAAATCAGCATGAAAGTTTTCTACCTGATTTACCAATGCCGGACACTTGGTTGAGATATAGTATTTTCCATGGAAGTTATCGAACAGAGTTTTGTATTTGTAAGCAACCAAATCGGCTCCAAAAGCAGCTTCAACTACATAATCGAACCCAAGGGCTCTAATCATACCTACAAAATTTCGATAATCCAGTATGTCATCAAACTCGCCCGATATACTCGGATCACAAATGGCAACAACCGGTTCATTATCATTCAGTAGCTTTTTAACCTGATCTTCGGAGCTACGGTATTCAATTGCATCTTGTGCACAAACAGTCACACAATTCCCGCAACTAATACATCGTTTTCCAATGATATGGGCATAATCGTTTTCAATTTTAATCGCTTTGGCAGGACAAACGCGGATGCAAGTATAACTCAGATTACACTTATCCTTATTGGTTAAGATTAAAGACATAATACGAGGTTTTTAGGTTTGGAAACTTAAAGTGTGACTTAAACAAGGCCAAAAACCCCATTTAATATTTCAATTACACCTTCCGGATCAATTTCTTCATACAATTCATCATCGATTTTAAGAATTGGTCCTTTGGCACAATTGCCCGTACAAAGCTCTCCATGAAAGAAAACCTTATCTTTTAATTTATTATCTTCTAAGTAAGCGTTAATTGCTTTAAGAGCTTTTCCGTTTCCCCTTGAAAAGCACGAACTTCCCAAGCAGATCGTAATTTCTATTTTCTCAGCCATTAGTTTATTGTTTTTAGTATCTAGTACAGTTTAAATATAGCTAAGATCTACTTCTTTTAAAAACTTTTCCTCAAGCAGAGCAACGATGTTTTTTACTACAGTTCGCCTAATTTCCAATTCAACCGGAAGTTTTGGATCTTGATGAGCCACATTGATTTTGGTTCCGTTGATGATAAATATTTTATCACTTTCAAGTAAAAGTTTCACAATTTTATCTGCCGGCCCGTTTCTTAGAACCGTATTCTGAGAATAATTGCTTAAAATTCGGTGTACTTTACCCAAAGTCAATATTCCCTCTGTTACCAAATCAACACCATCGATAAATGATACCGGAGGCAATTCATTATCGCAAATATTTAAGTCAACCTCGATAGGCTTTTGTAATTCCCGTGATACAATACCGGCAGTTGTTCCACCACAAACAATTTTTGTACCTTCAAATTCGCACATTTGTTTTACCAATTTGGCATCTTTTGATTTTTCGTACGGGGGCCCGGTACAAATCATCAAGTTACGAGGCTCCCGATAATACAAAACAGCACAGGAGGTGTCATCTTTAGGTTGATTGCTGTTATTGGCACAAGCTCTTTCGACAATATCATTGCCTAAGCGACGAGCCGAAATGTATGGTTGTTTTCGTATTATACTTTTTGCAAACTGGTTCACGCTATCCATTCCCCAACCAAAAGGCAATCGTTTTGTTCCCATTCCCGAGTTGGTTACCCCATCAGAACAGAAAATAATACGATCCTCCTTTTGTGCCTTAAATCGATAAGAATAAAGTATTTTGCCTTTATTGTCTTCCCCTTCGGGATGTAGTTCCTCACATTCGGGCTGAAACGATTCCAATCCTCTTAATATCAAACAATCAGGATTATCGTAACATATAATTCGAGTCTCACCATCACATTCAATCTCTACAATGGTAAAAGTAGAATATCCGGCTTTTCGTTTGCTACAAACAGGTAAAGTTTTCATGATAACCTCAGCAGCTTTTCTGATATCCTTATTCACCTTCATGTAATTCAAAATCATAGAAGAAGTTAAGGTGGCCAATACATTGGCCTTTACTCCACTACCCAGTCCATCGGAAAGTACAAGAATTGTTCTGCCCTCATCTTTTAACTTTCGCGACATAAACACATCGCCACAAATAGATTGCCCCAACTGATTTCTTTGCTGGCATTCAACTTCTATATAAAAATCATCATGCATCTTTATCCAACATTAAGTTCCTTATTCTTCTTCCGGTTTGTAGAACTCCACAATCGAATTCAGCATTTCTTCAGTCTCAGAGGCATTTTCACCTAGTAAGTATGCAATTTTCTGAACTGTTTCCAGGTTTTTTCTGTTTACAGTTTTGGCTCGGTTAACCACCTCTTCCCTTTGGATGTATGGCTGCGACATATCTCTTACAATTGCTCCTACAATTTTATTTTTATGGATACTAAACACACTTACATGCAGCATTTTATTGCCATGTTTTATATCACGTTCCAGATTATCTACTCCGGTACTTAATGCAGATGCAAAGAGTTTGTAAAACGGAATGATCTTTTTCAAATCAGCATCAATCAAGCCAGGTATAGCTTGATAAACCTCCTCAATCTCTTCACCTAAAATTCCTGCAAAACTTTGGTTGGCCTCAATTATTTTCAATTCATCGTTAACAATAACAACACCCGAAGGAATTTTTCGAAGCAGTGCCGATGATTTGTCCTGTGCAATTTTCCTCATATACGAAACACACATATTGGGTTCCGAACGATCCTCCAAATAAGCTTCGGCAAACTCTCTGCACGAATTGTATCCGCATCCTCCACAATTGATTTCATCTTTATCGGAATATTTCCCAATCATGGTTAATGCCTCTTTTATACTATTTTCGGAATGTTCGTATTTTGGTATAGGAGAAATTGAATCGAAGTTGCGCTGAATAGAAAAATCGGTATTTAAAACTACAGGTTCCTCTGAATCAAGCTTATTAATTACTTCTAATCTTTTAATGGCAGTTGAATATTCCTTCTCAGCACCAGGGCCATTTACGCATCCACCTTCGCATGCCAACAACTCCAAAAATAATTTATTGGTTTTTCCATATTTATTCAAATCGCTTAATACATTCTGAATGTTTCCAATGCCCGAAAAAGTCATATATACAGCATCAGTAGCTGTTACATTTTCCTTCATTCCCATTATCATTCCGCCATCAATCGGATAAAGAATTCCTCTTCCGGCTTTGCCCGGAATAAAACTATTGTTTGCCTTATCTTTAGGAAACAAGTATGGATCAAGATTTTCCTCCTCAAACCAATTCTTTAAATCGGTAAAAGTTAATGATGCATCAAGAAGGTCAGGAAATTCATCACTTTCTGCTTTTTTAGCAATGCAAGGTCCAACAAAAACAATTTTCGAATCTGGAAATTTTTCTTTAAGATATTTGGCATGAGTTAATAATGGAGATAAAAATGGCGTAATATTTTCCTTAAATTCAGGATAATGCTTACATATCATTTCTACTACCGAAGGACATGCCGAAGAAATGTAAATTCCATTCTCTCCTTCACCTACATATTCTGCCACGTACTTCGACACTTCCTGTGCTCCAAGAGCTGTTTCCGAAGCATTGGCAAAACCAAGTTCTTTTAAAGCTGCAATAAACTGTTCGTCTTTTAAATTGGGAAACTCTGTTACAAAGGAAGGCGCAAGAGATACAACAATTCTCTCTCCACGATTAATCATTTTCTTTACACGTTTTACATCGTCGCGAACCTTTTTTGCATTTACCGGGCATATTTGTGTACAAGTACCACAATAAATACAATCGTTATGAAGTATTTGTGCTGAGTTATTTACCACCTTAATTGCCTTTAAGGTACACTCACGTATGCACTTGTAGCAATCCTGACAATCGTTCTGTTCCGTATAAACTGGTTTTAATACATCCATAAGGTATAATTGTAATAACGTATCCCATTTAACTCCTGCAAAGTTGAATATTTATGTTACTGATAAGCCTTAAACTAATCTGTTTGGGAACACATCTAAACTATTCATACTCGTTTTAAATAAGGGAATTCTCAAATATTGTATCATTCTTTATTCGTATCAAAACCTTATTCTAAATAAAGCTGAAATTTCAGTTTAAAATTGATTCATTTACGGACAGGAATTGTTCATTATCGAACAACTTTACAAAGCTTCTAAAGAGCTACATTTTTATTAATTAGCTTATAATTTGCCACTTCTATTCTTCGGCTTGGTATTTGATAATTGAATAGGATGATAATTTTGATTTTCAATCTTTTATCTCATAAAAAAACTAACCTGAAATAATAAAAACCAATGAAAAAAACGAAGCTATTTTTTACAGCTAGTGCATTAATGTTTTCTGTGCTAATTAATAATGCGCATTCTCAACAAGCTCCAAATCAGGAATGGAATCAATTTAGAGGTGCAAACAGAAGCGGTTCTACCGATAATGTTAAACTAATGAGTTTCACCGAAAAATCTCCCAAACTGGTTTGGAAGAAAAAGTTAGGCGATGGATTTTCTGAACTTACAATTTCTGCCGACAAAGTGTACACCATGATTAGCGAAAAACAAGATAGCATTACCGGTGACGAGTTTATTGCAGCTTTTGATGCAAAAACGGGCGATGAAATTTGGAGAACCAAAGTTGATAAAATGTTTTTTGATACTTTTGGTGATGGTCCAAGATCGACTCCTGCTATTGGTGAAGATAACATCTACAGTTTAAGTAGCTACGGGAAACTAAGTGCCAATTCGAAAAAAAATGGTAAAACACTTTGGCAAATAGATTTCATGAAAGAATACGGAAGCAAAATTCCTCGTTGGGGTTTCAGCTCATCACCTGTAATAATAGGAAATCATGTAATTGTTGAGGTTGGAGGAACCGACTCCAGGGCATTTATGGCCTTCGATAAAAAAACCGGTAAGGAAGTGTGGAAAAAGGGCGAAGGAATCCCAACCTACAACTCGCCTGTTGTTAGCAAATTAAATGGTAAGGAATGTATCATATTTGCCAATGGCCGAAAGCTTTACTCTTTAAACACTGTTGGTGATACTTTATGGACATACAATTCGCCTATCAGCAATCCAACCGGAATGCCAATTGTTTTCGATGGTAACAAAATATTTATTTCAGCCGTTAGAAATCCGGGATTTATTGTACTCGAAGTAACCAACAATAAGGCAAAAGAAATATCGCGTGGTACCAGCATGAAAAATGATTACAGCTCATCAATCTATCACAATGGATATGTTTATGGTTTTCATGTTGCGGCACTACAATGTATATCGGTTAAAACAGGCGAAAAGAAATGGACAAAACGCGGATATGGAAAAGGAAGCTTAATTCGCATTGGCGATCAGCTTTTGGTGTTATCCGACAAGGGTAAACTCATTCAGGTAAAAGCCACTCCTGATGCATATACCGAATTGGGAAACATTCAGGCTATTGATGGAAAATCGTGGACTGCTCCTTCTTATGCAAATGGAAAAATCTATTTGAGAAATCTAACTGAAATGGCTTGTTATGAATTAAAATAATTCAGAAATTAAGAAACTGTTTAAATTTTGTTTTTAAGGATTAGTTTGGATGAATGAAGTACTCAGACAAAGGAAAAATGATGCGAATAGCCTAAGCTATTTAAAGAATTTTTGCAGCCAACTAAGTGCTTAAGTCGCCAAAATAAACCAAAGGATAAAATGTAAATAGTTTCTAAGTACATCAAAAAATAAATCAATAAAACATACCCAAATGAAACTGAAAAAACTACAAGTATTCTTCATGTTTGTTTTGCTTATAATTCCTGGTATTCTTACAGCTCAAACAGCTGAAGAAATTATTGCCAAGCACATTGAAGCACATGGTGGAGCAGAAAAATGGGAAAAGGTAAAAGCCCTTAAAATAACCGGAAGATTTACTGCTTTTAGCCTTGAAAAAAAATTTACAAGCTACAAAACAAAATGTGGTGCTTACCATGCTGATTTGTATTTAGGCAAGCATCGCGTATTTGAAGGATTTAACGGAGAATGTGGCTGGACCATTGATCCCTGGCAAGAAATTGAATATGCTCGAAATATAAATGCAAACGAAACCAATGTTTTTAGGCAAAAAGCTGAATTCTTCACTCCTTTTTTGCACCATAAAGAAAAAGGACATCAGGTTGAGTATTTGGGTAAAGAAAATGTGGATGGAACAGAAATGTATGCCTTAAAACTTATCCGCAAAGATGGCAAGTCTGAGAAATGGTATCTGGATACCAAAACTTACTTAGAATACAAGTGCGAAGCTGATTGGGTAGATTTTGCATCGCCCATACCTGCCGAAATGTATTACGATGATTTCAGAACTGTTGAAGGTTTGGTCATTCCGTTTTTTGTGGAGAGAATATTCCGGACAAGAGATCGAATTACACAAATCGAAAATATAGAAGTTAACCCAAAAATTGATAAATCGTTGTTTGAAATGCCAAAACGCAAGGAAATTTCTAAACTTGGCTTTATGAAAGGCAATTGGGATGTAAAACTTGAATTTGTTGGGCGCCGTGGCACTTATCAGGATCGGGGAACTACTGAGTCGCACATTAAATTTGTGTCTACCAATTTATTGCAAGAGCAAATTCGTTACGAAAATTATTTCCCTAATACTTTAAGCATTAACTACACTTACAATGCTGCAAGTAAAAAATACAGAATTGCTGCTTTCAACGATTTTACCTCCACATTTGACATGTTCCAAGGCGAATTAAAGGACAATGTAATGATTGTGGAAGATACAAAAGTGAGTTACTCAGATAAACAGGATTCTACAAGAACCTGTCGTCGGTTTACTTACACAAAAATTAATGACAATCAATTTACCGTTGAAAATAAAATATCAAACGACGAAGGGAAAACCTGGAAACCACAGGCCCGATTAACTTATACCAGAAAAGCTAAGCAAAACTTTTCTAAGAAATGATTTCATCATTTTTAAATAAAGATTTCCCAAACAAGGGAAAGGACTGATACCATTTCTGATTTAAATTTTCACACTGGTAAAAGATCAATCAGGATTAATACCAATATTACATTGAAATGAGCATTATTCTTCTGCTATTTTAAGTTTACACTTCATTAAAAAATTGCGCCGTAACTCTGCTATGCCTTAATTTTTTAACTTGTCTAAACTCAAAATATTCAAAATAATTTAACGCTCATTC
>JAOARS010000479.1 GCA_025210415.1 Marinifilum sp.
TCCAATTTAGGTAAATCATCACTATCGCCATAAACAGATGAACTGGAAGCGTATACAAAACGCTTCACTTTTGCCTCATGTGCAGCATGTAATACATTTACAAATCCACTAATATTTACCTCTGTTGTGGTCATTGGATCATTTATAGATCTGGGAACAGAACCTAAAGCTGCCTGATGTAACACAAAATCAGCATTGTTAACTGCTTTTTTACATGTATTATAATCTCTAATATCGCCCTCTATTAAAGAGAAATTCGGATGGGTTAAAAAGTTATTGATATTTTCTCTGTAACCTGTACTAAAATTATCAAGACAAATAACTTTATTAGCTTGTTGCAAAAGTACTTCGCATAAATTAGATCCAATAAAGCCAGCACCGCCAGTTACCAAAACAATGGAATTAGTTATTTTCCTGTTTCTATTCATTTTTTAAGTTCGTTATTAAAACAGTAGATCGTTAGATTTGCGGTATGAGACACAAGGTTTACTTACAAACCTCTCATGATAAAAGATTTGATAATTTAATTATAACCTTCCGTCTACAATGTCGCTCGGCAAAATATTTTTAACATCAAAAATCACTGTATTATGGCCATTCTTTAATTTTTTAATATCAATTTCTTTTAACTGCTGATGTGCAACTGCAGCTACAATTGCATCATATTTGTCACCATTTAAATGAGATATTACAGGAAGATTATATTTTTCCATCACTTCCATCGGATTTGCCCATGGATCGTAAACATCAACATGACAGCCAAATTCTTTCAAATCATTTATCAAATCAATAACTTTGGAGTTTCTAATATCAGGGCAATTTTCTTTAAAAGTTATTCCCATAACCAATACATGCGAACCAGGAATTCTAAATCCTTTTTTAATCATTTCTTTGATAACATTAAAAGCTATGTAAGAGCCCATGTTATCGTTTAATCTTCTACCAGCCAGAATAATTTGAGGGTTATAACCTACCTCCTGAGCTTTGTGAGTTAAATAATAAGGATCTACTCCAATACAATGCCCACCCACTAGGCCGGGTTTAAACGGCAAAAAATTCCATTTTGTAGAAGCTGCTTCAAGCACTTCATTTGTATCTATGCCTAAGCGATTAAATATTACTGCCAATTCGTTTACAAAAGCAATATTGATATCACGCTGTGAATTCTCAATTACCTTTGCTGCTTCTGCTATCTTAATAGATGATGCTTTAAAGGTTCCTGCCTCAATTATAGAGCCATATAATTTATCAATGTATTCTGCTGCCTGGGGTGTCGATCCTGAGGTAACTTTTTTAATATTTGTTAAAGTGTGTACTTTATCTCCGGGATTAATTCTTTCCGGTGAATACCCGCAAAAGAAATCCTCATTGTAAATGAGATTACTATGTTGTTCGAGTATTGGCACGCAATCCTCCTCTGTTGCTCCGGGGTAAACTGTCGATTCATAAATCACTATATTTCCTTTGCACAACAAGTTTCCTACTGTTTCAGATGCTCGCCTTAAAGGAGTCAAATCGGGATGATTATTATTATTCAGTGGTGTTGGTACTGTTACAATATAGATGTTACAATCCTTTATAAAGTTAGACTGATCTGTAAAACTCAAATAATTAGATAATGCAAGATCATCAGATTCAACTTCTAAAGTTCGGTCGTGGCCTGATTTTAATTCACTTACCCTTTTCTCATCAATATCGAAGCCGATAGTCGGATATTTTTTGCCAAATTCTACTGCCAGTGGCAACCCAACATATCCAAGTCCTATTATAGCAATTTGTGGATTTTCAATTCTCATTATCTTCACCTTTTAATCTAATATCTATTAATCACTTACATACTAAAAAATTACATTAAACAATGCTTAATTAATCTTTCTCAAATTCGTTATGCCATTAGCATTGATATGAAATTCCTTTTCCAAAAGACGCTTCTTAATTAATTTACTATTTCGGACTTGATAGATCCTTTCAATAATATCAACCACTTTTAATCCTTCCAATACATTTGTTGCAATGGTTGCTTTATTCTGCAGTTTATCTACTACATTAGCTATAACATGATGGTGATTTTGTGCCGATCCTGTATATCCTCCATAATCAAAAGGAGGGTTTGATGGTAATAATTCAGGCATTTCGTAATTTTCGATATTGCAGTACATCACCTCGTTCATGTATTGCCCCGATACTTTTACTGTTCCTTTTTCTCCAATAATTGTAATTGAACTTTCGAGATTTTTATTAAATACTGCCGTTGAATAATTTAGGCATCCTACTCCACCATTAATAAAGTCAAAGGTTACTATTCCTGAATCTTCAAAATCAGTGAGGTTTGAATGGTTAAAATCCTTAAAATTTCCTTGTATGTTATTGATATCACCAAAAAACCAATACATCAGATCTATAAAATGCGAAAATTGAGTAAATAATGTTCCTCCATCTTTATCATGTGTGCCTCTCCAACTACCAGGTTTGTAATATCTCTTGTCGCGATTCCAATAGCAATTCATCTGTACAATAAATATATCACCTAGTAAATTTTGCCTTAGTATGTCTTTTAACCAGATAGCCGGAGGTGAATATCGGTTCTGCTTAACTACAAATACATCTCTTGAAACCTCAAGCGATTTAAAAACCATTCTCTCGGCATCAGTACGAGTTAAGGCCAAAGGTTTTTCGCAAACAACGTGAAATCCTTTCTCCAATGCCAATAAAGTCATTGGAGCATGCAAACCATTTGGCACACAAATATTAATAACATCAGCTTCCGGGTGATTTTCCAACATTTCAGAAAATTCAACGTAGTGCGGTACTTGTAAATCAGAGATGCCCAAGTCTTGAGGTTTTAACAAGTCACAACAAGCAACAAGTTCTGCATCTTTGTTATTTTTAATCATTTCCATGTGTCGTTTTCCTATATGGCCTAATCCAACCACGGCAAATAAGATTTTTCTTTTCACTTTCATCATTCCGTCTTTGCTAATAACCTGAGTTCGATTAAAAATATGAATCACAGAAAGTCAGGTTTGTTCACGATTTGCTTTAAAAATCAATTCAAACTGTGACCATATTTTTATCGCAATCTGGTTAATACGATGTAACACTATAAAATGCGAATTACAGTTTCATCCTTCAGTTTATATTTTTGTTTACTCTCCGGACATTCCGCATTTCCTTCTCCATTAAATTTCAGACGATGGCCATATTCACTTACCCATCCAATCTGACGCGAGGGGTTTCCAACTACTAAGGCGTAATTTTTTACAGGCTTGGTAACTACCGAACCTGCACCTATTAAAGCATATTTGCCAATTTCATTACCACACAGGATAGTTGCATTTGCTCCTATGCTTGCTCCTTTTTTAACAAGAGTTTCTATGTATTGTGATTTTCTAACAACTGCTGATCTTGGATTTAATATATTGGTAAACACCATAGATGGACCTAAAAAAACATCATCTTCGCATATTACACCAGTATACACAGAAACGTTATTCTGAATTTTTACATTATTCCCCAACTTAACACCATCAGAAATCACAACATTCTGCCCTATATTACACTTGAATCCAATACTACATCCAGTCATAATATGAGAAAAATGCCATATTTTGGTTTCATCACCTATGGTACAACCCGGATCGACAACCGCTGTTTCGTGAGCATAAAATTTATTCGACATTTGTAATTAATCTGAGTTTGATTAAAAATATCTATCACAGAAAATCAGATTTATTTAAGATTTGCTTTAAAAAATCTGAAAGAATATCGGGATATTTTGAAGTGTTTTTAATGTGAAAATTGGATGAAAATGATTTTTTCAAAGAATTTGCCTACTTTTGGCATAAATTTCCTCAAATGCCCTCGAAATATCCCGATGTCCCTTCGAAAATTTGAGAAAACTTCTACTCAAAATCAGTGCAAACTGTGACAATATTTTTAATCGAAATCAGGTAATTACATTTTTGATAGTTTCGCCAAAAGCTCTATTTCATAGCTAAATGCAATTTTTCGATGATGAATTCTTGTTGAGATAAAGTAATTTCAGGATGAATTGGCAGGGAAAGTACAGAGTGACTTAAAACATCAGAAACAGGAAATTTTTCAATTTCACTACCTGATTTCATAAAAGCTTTTTGTAGATGTAAAGGGAGCGGGTAGTAAATCATACTGGGGATTCCATATGTTGCCAGTTTTGACTTAACTTGATCGCGGAGGTTAAAGTTTGATGTAGGTTCTGTTTGAATTTTAATGGTGTATTGATTAAAAACATGGTCACTATATGCAACTCTGGAAGGTAAATTAAGATTGGGTATATCATTCAGGGCATGATCGTAAACCTCTGCTGCTCTCCTCCTTGCTTCGGTATACTGATCGAGATATCTTAATTTTACTCTTAATATAGCTGCCTGGATACTATCTAATCTCGAATTGCAACCAATTACATCGTGGTAATACTTCACTTTTTGACCATGATTTGCAATCATTCGAGCTTTAATAGCCAGCTCTTCCTTATTTGTAATTAAAGCCCCACCATCTCCATAGCAACCGAGATTCTTTGAGGGAAAAAAAGATGTTATTCCAAAATCGCCAATGGTACCGGCATTACAGGTTCTACCATTTGAAAATTTATATTTTGCTCCTAATGATTGTGCAGTATCTTCGACAATAAAAAGGTTCAATTCATTGGCAATTTGCAATATTGTTTCCATTTCAGCACATTGTCCGTAAAGATGTACCGAAATGATAGCTTTTGTTTTTTTTGAAATTTTCCGTCTAATATTCTTTACACTGATATTAAATGTATCAGCGTCAACATCAATAAATACAGGTGTTAATCCCAACAGAGCTATTACTTCTGCTGTAGCAACATATGTAAAATTGGGAACCAAAACTTCATCTCCTCGTTTTAAATCAAGAGACATTAAAGCAATTTGAATTGCATCGGTTCCATTTGCACAAGGCACTACAAAACTACCTCCAAGATATTGCGATAATTCTTCAGTAAATAATGTAACTTCCGGACCATTGATAAAGGCTGAAGACTCCAAAACGGAAAAAATGGCCTTATCTATCTCCTCTTTTATCTTTACGTATTGTACATAAAGATCAACCATATGAATGTTATCCATTGAAAAAAGATTTTATCTACTCCACTTGGGGCCGCTCTTTTAGACACGACTTCGTCTCCTGAGCCACAAGAATTAGTTTTCTATAGCCAGTAACATCTATATCATTTATCTTATATTCCAACGCATCTCATTAAATCCACCAACGGTATTTCGAAATCAATAAACTTTCTATTTTTGCAATGATTTCAATATGAATTTTATAATCATAAATTACTTTGTATCGTTTACCAAAATTAATGAATATGTAATAAAATCTATAAGGAATTATAAACAATGAATATATAAGTTCATAACATATTCAAAAAAAAGCAAATCTTGAATAAGATAAATTGATTCCAAATAAGAAGTCTTTTATGAAAGCTATAATTTACTGGATTAAGTGCTAATGTAGTTCCATAAGAAAACTTAAACTTCTCATAATCTGAAGTTTAACTAAATTTAAACTAATCAATTATCAATCATATTGCAGAATTCTAATTTCTGCAAAGAAATGTTAATAAGTATCATCTTTCAGAACTTCTATTAAACACAAAAAGGTCACTCAACACAGAGCAACCTTTTCATCATACTTTTATTCAAGTTTTTCTTTAGTCTACCTCATATGCACCTGCATCTAAACTTTTTTCTTTTCTAACATCTGCATTATTGATATCATCTTTTGGATAATCTGAAAGACCAACTGCATAATTCTTAGCTGAAGAGCTTGATTTAATTCTTAAATCTCTAGCTTCAAAATTTTCAAACCCAACATCATTCGTTGCAGTTAAGTTTTTACTTTCAAATTCAATTGGATGTGAACTAGATCCTTTTACAAAAACACTAGATCCTCCAGTATTGATCAGTACGTTTGCATAAACCTCAAAAGTTGCATTAGGATATCCTCCGGTATTGATCCATATAGGTGCTTCATTACTTGTGCTAATTACAGTATTAAACCTGATTATTGCTTTTCCAATTTTAGATTCATCCGGACCATCATAAATATTTATACCACGCTGTTTATTATCATAGACAACATTGTTTTCTATTAATAACGTTCCATTGTATCCCGGATGATTACAACTATATGATATGCCATGTTTGTGAGCATTGTATACCTTATTTTTACGTACAATTCCAGCAGTTCTAACGTTAATTCCCGCACCTTTTCCAACTTGAACTCCTACATTATATACTGTATTTCCTTCAATAAGGAAGTCTTTTCCATAAAAATACATCCCATGTGAGCCATATTCCGGTTCCAATGCAACATCATATATTTTGTTATTTCTTATAATTGTGTTATAGTGAGTTTCAGCACTATGAATTCCATTAGCATCAATATTGTAAATCTCGTTATCTTCTACGATTACATTATTTGATTCACAATCATGCCAAAACCTAATTGCAGTGTATTTTAAATTTCTAAATGTACAGTTCTGAATTAAAAGGTCATCTACATTTTTAATAATGATTCCATGATCGCCTGTATTCTCGAAAGTACAATTACGAATGATAAGGCCATTATTTTCCTCTCCATCAATGATCATTTGTTCTGTAAAGGTCTGTCCTTCAATCACCGGACGATCCCCATCCTGATCAGTTTCTCCTTCATTATTATCATCTCCATCTTCACCTTCTGAACCACCTTCTTCCTCTTCATCAGTATTATTATCTTCTTCTCCCGGATCAACAACTTCTTCGTCTGTTGTTTCATCGATTAATTCACCGTCACAACTGGTGTAACCTACGAATAATGATAATAATAACAATAGTGTACTCATTTTTTTGATAGTCTTCATCTTACTTACTTTAAATATACGTTTTTATTAATGTTTTATAAATTTTAAGGCACAAACCGCCCTCGATTTCATCACAAAGAAATCCTAATATGATCATTTTCAGCTCTTCAACAATTGTAACACAAAAGTGAATTATGCATTCAATAAATCATTTCATTAAACCTTTTGAATAGTTTCACATGTGTCCCTATTCGTAAGGTTTATGAACCATTATTTTTAAATAGCTATCATCAGGCTCCAGCAAGTATCCGATCAAACTAAGATCAAAGCCTTTTTCTTGAATTTGGGTTTTGAGGAATTTACTCTCGAAAAGTAGATTGGTTAGGGTCCCCTTTAACTTACTGTTGGAAATTACATTCTCCTTCCGGAGATTACTACAAACCGAATTATCAGTGATTCTTACGTCTTGCAACAAATGTTCTGAAACAAATTTATTAGAATTAAACTTATAAATTATTTCATCTGATGTCTTTTTCACAAATGGTTTTATCATCTCTATTTTTCACTCATTTTCAACTTCACAAATCATATAGAGAATTCTGTGCCAAAATAAAATTAAGCACAGGTGTCATTATCTTTTCAGTTTTTAACGTACGTTAAATCTGAATGTTACAAAAGTTTAAGAGTTCTTAATCAGTCTCTATAAAAATAAACTGATTTTCAGACCTGTAGAAAAGCTCTACAATTCGTAGATGAATTCCTCTTTTCGTAAACTTTTGTTTTTCAGGCA
>JAOARS010000480.1 GCA_025210415.1 Marinifilum sp.
ATATCTATCACAGAAAATCAGATTTATTTAAGATTTGCTTTAAAAAATCTGAAAGAATATCGGGATATTTTGAAGAATTTTTAAAGTGAAGATTGGATGAAGATGATTTTTTCAAAGAACTTGCCTGCTTTTGGCATAAACTTCCTCAAATTCCCTCGAAATATCCCGATATACCTTCGAAAATTTGAGAAAATTTCTACTCAAAATCAGTACAAACTGTGACAATATTTTTAATCGAACTCTGGTTAATACATATTTCGGGTTTAAATACCTCTTCGAAGAAAGTAGGGGTTTCCCCATTGTAAATTCTATTGCATACTAATATTTTCGCATTATATTCAATTGTGCCACTAAGTTGTTGCATATAAATTTTTAGGGAGATGATTCAAATATTAAAACAAAAGAAGTTGTTTCACAAAATTAAAGATCCATTGACTGAATTTGTCAGGTTGGAAGCATTTAGTGGCATTGTTCTAATGTTTTTTGCCATTTTAGCATTGGTAATTTCGAATTCCACCATTGGTGATTCTTTTATAGCCTATTGGACAAATTATTCCGGATTTCAATTTGGGGATTGGAGTTTGAAAAAATCATTGTTGCATTGGATCAACGATGGCTTAATGGCCATTTTCTTTTTTGTTGTTGGTTTAGAAATTAAGAGAGAATTACTTACTGGAGGTTTATCTTCAATAAGGAAAGCAAGTTTACCAATATTTGCAGCAGTAGGTGGAATGTTAGTTCCCGCACTTTTATATATCAGTATGAATACTCAAGGAGCAGGAACACATGGTTGGGGAATTCCAATGGCAACTGATATTGCATTTGCCTTAGGCATTTTAATCCTGCTTGGGAAGAAAATTCCGACTTCGCTTAAATTGTTACTGACATCGATAGCAATTGTCGATGATATTGGAGCTGTAATTGTAATTGCTTTGTATTATACAAACGAAATAGACTGGATATACTTATTATATGGGGGAGGTATATATGCATTTTTATGGCTTTTGAACAGTATTGAAATAAGAAATATACCAGTTTACCTGATATTGGGTATTTTTCTTTGGTTTGTTCTCTTAAAATCAGGAGTGCATGCAACTCTTGCAGGAATATTATTAGCCTTAACAATACCTGCTCGTGCCAATCGAAATATATTCGAATTTATAAGTTCAAACAATGAGCTATTAAAGAATCTGGAAAATAAAACTCCTGAACTTCAACTTAAACCAGACGAAAAATTTATACAAGCATCGGTAAGTTCTATTGAAAGCAATTGTGTAGAGGTATTATCGCCCTTACAACGATTAGAGCATCTGTTTCATCCGTGGGTGGCCTATTTAATTGTACCATTATTTGCATTTGCAAATGCAGGTGTAATTATTGATACGGAATTAACCAACAGAATATTTGAACCAGTTTCTGTTGGTATAATAACTGGCTTATTCGTTGGTAAGCCATTAGGTATTTATATGTTTTCGTGGGTAGCTGTAAAACTAAAGTTAGCACAAAAACCTACCGAAATTTGTTGGCCCCAAATATTAGGAATAGGTTTTTTGGGAGGAATAGGATTTACCATGTCGTTTTTTGTATCTCAATTGGCCTTTATTGATTCAGAAGTTTTAAGCTTGGCAAAGTTTGCTGTTTTAATAGCTTCTTTTTTATCAGGCATACTTGGCTTTGTAATACTCAAGCTATTTTACACCAAAGAAGAATAATTTTTCAGAGTTCAATTGGTTTGCCGGAGCATTTGTTTCGGCTTTTTCCTGAAAGAAGTATTAATTGTTATTGTCGCGGAGTTTAATGACAATTTTTGGATTATTCTTTAATTGACTTTTTATCAGTGAGTTTTGTTGTAAAATGCCCGAAAATAGGGTGATGCAGAAAAGTTTTTTTATCAGAATGTTTTGGTGAAACAGAAAAAATCTTCCATATTTGCACCGCAATCAAACGCAAGGCGGATGTGGCGTAATTGGTAGCCGCGCTAGACTTAGGATCTAGTGCCTTCGGGCGTGGGGGTTCGAGTCCCTTCATCCGCACTATTTAAAGCTCTCAAGTAATTGGGAGCTTTTTTTAAACTCTAAAAAACACTTTTTATATGAATTTGGCATGTATTTTGTTTTATAGGGAGTTTTAAAAGTTAAGAATGTTAAGCCGTCAATTTGGAATTTCGGTAACTTCAGTCTGATGTTTTAAGAGAGCAATTAATACTAGAATAATATTACAATACTTCGTTAATGTTTTTAACTATCAGTTTTGTAGAAACTTATGTTTTGAGCGTCTTGTAAATTAATGACCAATGATTAAAAACTAACGAACTATTATCAATTAAATAAAATATGATATCAAAGAAAATAAACCTATTTCTATTAATGTTTTTAATCGTGGCAATAAGTTCTTGCAGAACAATTTATTCTAAGCACAACTCATTGCAAAGTACAGGTTGGAGATTAAGTGAATTTGTAAAAAATGACAAAAAGGAATTTATCAATCAAGATGCTGTAATAAATATAAATTTCTCTGTAGATAAAATTAATGGATCATCTGGGTGTAATACTTTTTTCGGTAGCTACCAGTTAGAAGATAAGTTTCAAATAAAATTTGGTCCTATTGGCAGTACAAAAATGATTTGTGAAGATTATATTCAAAAATATGAAGACAGATTTTTGAGTAACTTAGATAAAGTACAATACATAAATATTGATGAGAATTCTCTTTATCTATATGAGGATGAGGCAAATTATATGATATTTCATAGATTTCAAGTAATAGATAATGGTGGATTATATAGTGATTCCTATACAAAATCTATTTGGGTTGCTTCTGAAAATGCCGATTGTCAGGGAGTATCTGAACAGAAATGCTTGTTAATAAAAGAAAGTAACGATGAAGATTGGAGCTTATTTTATGATGACATTGAAGGTTTTGATTGGGAAAAAGGATATGAATATGAGTTGTTGGTTACAGAATCGAAAGTGAAAAATTCACCTGCAGATGCTTCTTCGATAAAATGGAAATTAGTAAAAATAATATCTAAAGAAAAACAATAAAAAGATTGCTTGAACTTATAGAATATATCAAAAAGGATTGGCGAAAGTTGATCCTTTTTTGTTTGTACATTACTCTACAGTTATTTGTATATTATGGTATTTCTGATTTAAACATATGCCAATCGAGATTTAAAACTCAATAATCAACAGCTTGTTCCAAATCATTTTGGAAAAGTAGAATTATTAAATAAATATTGAAAATCATAACATTTGGTGATTGTGTGTTAAGCAAGAACTTATTTACTTTGATTAGTGTTTAAACTATACAATTCGATAGTACGTTTGATAAAAGAGTTGGATAGATATGATCGAATAATGTGCAAAATGTTGAATTTCTTAATCAGGCCATGATTAGAATTATTTTTAGTGTTATTTAGTATGTTACTCACCATTTTGTTATGTAGTTTAGGTGTAGCACACAATAAGGTTAGTTTTTGCTGCATCTCAATAGGCATACCCCAATAGATTTTTCTGTTGGGGTATTTTTAATTAAGAGTAAATGTTTCATCCTTTGTTTTGAATTAGACTTGATAGAACAAAAATGGTTGCGTATTGTTGATTGTATACAGATAGGAATATAAAACGAAAAAGTAAATTAGAATTAATCTACATTAGCTTTTCCGCCTGTTTCCCTTAATTCTTTCTATTTTTGGGATAGATTTTGAAAACACACTAAAGAGAATACATTATGGCTATCAATAAGAATGTTGAAAAAGTATTAAACGATCAAATCAACGCTGAATTTTGGTCTGCATATTTCTATTTGTCAATGTCTAACTATTTTAATGCGAACGGAATGCCAGGTTTTGCTAATTGGATGAAAGTTCAGTTCGAAGAAGAAACATTCCATGCAATGAAAATGATGGATTTCGTAAATGAAAGAGGTGGACGCGTAATATTGCAACCAATTGCTGAAGTACCTGCTGAGTGGGATGGTGTTTTGAATATTTACGAAGAAACTTTAGCTCACGAAGAGAAAGTAACAAGCTTGATTGATAATTGTGTTAATGTTGCTATGGCAGAGAAAGATCATGCAACTGTTAACTTCCTAAAATGGTTTGTTGATGAGCAAGTAGAAGAAGAAGCAACTGTTGGTGAAATTATCGATCAGTTAAAAATGTTTAATTGCGAAGGGCAAGGCCTTTACATGTTAGATAAAGAGTTCAAAACCAGATCTTTTGTTGCTCCAGCTGAATAAAATATTCGAATCACAAATTATATTATGGCCTCATTGCAAAATGAGGCTTTTTTATTGTCTTAAACAAATAGTTTTTATTGCTGATAAATTTTGTAACTTCTTATACTATTTTAAATATTTAATACCGTATGGTATAATGCCGATAGATTTTTATAGTCGCAGAGCAAGTGTAGCGAAGATATGTTGTTATAGAAACAAATCGGTATTTGATATGTTTTTTAAGTCGTACTAAAATTTTGGCAAGATGATTATTAATAAGAAAGTTCAGGCAGTTTTAAACAAGCAAATCAATATGGAGTTTTGGTCTGCTTATTTGTATTTGTCCATGTCGAATTATTTGGCTGATTTGGGGTATCCTGGATTTGCTCATTGGATGCAAATTCAATCGAAGGAAGAGGCTGGACATGCAATGAGAATGTTAGATTACGTGAACGAAAGAGGTGGAAGGGTATTATTGGAACAAATTCCGTCGGTACCTCACGATTGGAAAGGTGTAATGGATGTGTTCGAAGAAACATACAAACACGAGTTGCAGGTGACAGATTTGATTAATGAATGTGTTAATGTGGCTAATGCAGAAAAAGATCATGCAACCAAAATCTTTTTAAACTGGTTTGTAACCGAACAAGTTGAAGAAGAGGCAACGGCAAGTGAAATTCTGGATCAGTTGAAGATGTTTGATGCAAAAGGAGAGGGCATGTACATCATGGATAATGCCATGAGATCAAGATCTCTGGAAGGATAA
>JAOARS010000481.1 GCA_025210415.1 Marinifilum sp.
GCTTTAGTAAGCTGCACACCGATGTGAAAACCAACAATTGCAAAATGTACCATGCAGAATGGAAAGAGAATGGCGATGAGTTGGTGTTTACCGTTAAGGCCGATCGTTTTCTTCGCAATATGGTTCGTGCCATTGTAGGTACCTTGGTTGAAGTGGGACGTGGCAAAATGAATTTGGAAGATTTCCGTAAGGTAATTGAAAGTAAGAACCGTTCCAACGCTGGCTCATCGGTTCCTGGTCATGGCTTGTTTTTGGCTGAGATAGAATATCCGGAATCAATTACGAATTTGTAGTTACGAATTGCGAGGCCAGTGGCAGTTTATGCAATTAAATGGTTTTTTGTAAGACTAGTGTCAATTCAAGCGTGTTTTTTCGTACTCCCGATTTGCTTTTTCTCATTATAAAAAGATTCACATAGCATATGATTATGCTTATTTTTGGCTAAGAGGTTTAATTTGTAGTAGAGATAGTTCTTCTTATTAATAGTTCGTTATTTTTTAGCCATTGGTTATTAGTTTGATTTACAAGGTGTTTTTTGGATTGTTAAATATTATAACAACCTTGTTGTGTGTAAATTATACCATTTTGAAAATGAAGTAAGCTATATTGATTATTTGGTATAATGCCGATGTAATAATGGCTGAGCCTTTCGAGTGAAACGTAGATAAGGCTCATTTCATTATACAATCGGTATTATTTTTACGATTGATCTTGATGAAGCAGTATTGTTGATCTTAAATTTATTTTATACTAAATGTTATGGACATAAAAAACAGAGAAAGCAAAAGGATATGAGGAAATAATGTAAGGTGTTTTAAGATAAGATAATTTTAACTCACCTTACGACTCACCCAAACTCCAAGCTTCTGGTTTGTTGGCAAACCACTCTTTTACCTGTTTCCAGTTTCCTCGAAAAAAATCTGATTCCCGGTAAGCATTCAATGCAGATTCGGATTTCCAATGACTTACTGTAAAAAAGATGGATGGGTTGTTTTGATCTTGTAGAATTTGCAGAAAAAAGCATCCTTCGAATGCTAAAATATCAGCTTTTTCGTTTGCAGTAAGCGTTTTAAAATCGTTAATGTGCTGCGAAAGAATTTCAAGTTTTACAAATCGGATAATCATTGGAATTTTTATTAATAAATTTTCACTTGTAGTGAGTTTACAAGTCAGAATTAATAATTAATTTGTGAGCTCAAATCTAATGAATATTGAGAAAAATATATGATTGAAAAGAGTATATCTTTAGGGGTGATTGATCCTCTTGAATTTTACGGAATTAACAATTCAAAGCTTGAGGTTGTAAAAGAAATGTTTCCTAAACTTAGGATTGTAGGAAGAGGAAATGAAATAATTGCAAGTGGCGAGGAAAAAATACTTGAAGTATTCGAGCAGAAGATGAATTTGTTAATTCAACACTACAACCAATATAATGTTCTTACTCTTTCCAATATTAAAAGAATAATTCTTGAAAATACTCCTGGAATTCAAAATCCGGATGATCCTGAAAGTGTAATAATTTTTGGAAATAATGGGAAAATTATTCGTGCAAAAACTGAAAATCAGCGAAAGCTGGTAGAAAAGGCTGCTAAAAATGATATGGTTTTTGCCGTGGGACCAGCAGGTTCGGGAAAAACTTATACTGCTATTGCTTTGGCGGTAAAAGCATTGCGTAATCAGGAGGTTAAAAAGATTATTTTAAGTCGGCCTGCTGTTGAGGCAGGAGAGAACCTAGGGTTCCTTCCCGGAGATTTAAAGGAGAAGATCGATCCGTATTTGCAACCACTTTACGATGCCTTACTGGATATGATTCCACCAAGAAAACTGGCAGATTATTTAGAAGCTGAAGTAATTCAAATTGCACCTTTGGCTTATATGCGAGGCAGAACTTTGAACGATGCTTTTGTAATTTTAGATGAAGCACAAAATACAACTACCAAGCAGTTAAAAATGTTTCTTACAAGGATGGGAACCAGTGGTAAATTCATGATTACAGGAGATATTACGCAAATTGACTTGCCGCGAAAGCAACAATCAGGTTTGATACAAGCATTTAGAATTTTAAGAAAGATTAAAGGAATTGCTATGGTTGAGTTTGACAGTTCAGATATTATTCGTCACCGATTGGTGAAAGAAATTGTTGCAGCTTACGAAAAAGAAGACGAAAGAATAGAACAAAAGTATATTGAGAAGAAGATTGATGATAAAAAGAAAGAAGAATAGCAGTTTTTAGTTGTCGGTTATCAGTTGTCAGTTAGCTTGGGGTTGCCTGCCAAGGCAATTCATTAGTTATTGGGAATTGGGAGGGCAGATTAAGATTTTGTTTCACAAATTCGACATTTCTTCTTTTTTTCATTTTTAGTTTTCTATATCTTCGCAACAGATAAAAAAATCTAATGGCTAAGAGCTGATTACCGGAAGCTTTTGGCTCACAATAAACCATTTTATAAACATTGATTTTACGGAGATCATGAAAGAAGCAATTGTAAAAACAGATTTTAATTTTCCTAATCAGAAAAACGTTTACAAAGGTAAGGTAAGAGACGTTTATAACATTAACGACGAATATCTTGCTATGGTAGTATCAGATCGTATTTCGGCATTTGATGTTGTTCTACCAAAGGGAATTCCTTTTAAGGGACAGGTTTTGAACCAAATTGCAGCTCGCTTTTTGGATGCTACTGCTGATATTGTTCCAAACTGGAAAATTTCTACTCCGGATCCAATGGTTACAGTTGGCCATTTGGCAGAACCATTTATGGTTGAAATGGTAATTCGCGGATATTTAACAGGACACGCCTGGAGAGAATACAAAGCTGGAAAAAGAATGCTTTGTGGAGTGCCACTACCTGAGGGAATGGTTGAAAATCAGAAATTTGAACAACCAATTATTACTCCTACAACAAAAGCTTTGGAAGGACACGATGAAGATATCTCAAGAGAGGAAATTTTAGAGCAAGGAATCGTAAGCAAAGAAGATTATGAAATGCTTGAAAAATATACAATGGATTTGTTCCAAAGAGGTACTGAAATTGCAGCAGAAAAAGGTTTGATTTTGGTTGATACCAAATATGAGTTTGGTAAGAAAGATGGAAAAATCTACTTGATTGATGAAATTCATACTCCTGATTCTTCTCGTTATTTCTACACTGAAGGTTACGAAGAACGCTTGACAAAAGGCGAAGCTCAAAAGCAATTGTCGAAAGAATTTGTACGTGAGTGGTTAATGGAAAATGGATTCCAAGGAAAGGAAGGACAGGAAGTTCCTGAAATGGATGAAGCAAGAATCAATCAGATTTCTGAACGCTATATCGAATTGTATGAGCAGATTATTGGCGAGAAATTCGTAAAAGCCGAAGCAGAAAGTGTGAAAGACAGAATCGAAAATAATATTGGAACTTGTTTGCAAGAAATATAAAATCTAGTGTGCTAGATGTAATAATTAACAACCCCCGAAATCCATACGATTTCGGGGGTTGTTTGTATTTTATGTAGAGACGCAAAATTGTGTGGCTTTATTAACCTGATTTCGCTTAAAAATATCTATCACAGAAAAACAGATTTATTTAAGATTAGCTTTAAAAACTCTGAAAGAATATCGGGATATTTAGAAGCGTTTTTAAAGAGAAGATTGTATGAAGATGATTTTTTCAAAGAATTACCCTGCTTTTGGCATAAATTTCCTCAAATCCCCTCGAAATATCCCGATATTCCTTCAAAAATTTGAGAAAATTTCTACTCAAAATCAATGCAAACTGTGACAATATTTTTAATCGAAGGTTAATAAAGCCACACAATTTTGCGTCTCTACATAAAATACAAACAACCCC
>JAOARS010000482.1 GCA_025210415.1 Marinifilum sp.
GCATTATTCTTCTGCTATTTTAAGTTTACACTTCATTAAAAAATTGCGCCGTAACTCTGCTATGCCTTAATTTTTTAACTTGTCTAAACTCAAAATATTCAAAACAATTTAACGCTCATTCCAAAATAAAATTGGTATTACTGGCAGGTAATTGCAAGGTAATTTTACTTCCCATACCAGGTTTGCTATCAATTAAAATTTTTCCATCCATTTTATTCGCAAAGCTATTAGATACTTTCAATCCAAGGCCACTTCCGGCTTCACCATTTGTTCCATAGGTCGACAAATGTTCTTTTTCGTTAAATAACTTAGGAATGTCTTCTTTTGGAATACCAACACCATTATCGCTAATTGATATTTTGATATCACCATTAATAGCTTCTGCACTGATACTTATAGTGCCACCTTCGTGAGTAAATTTAATGGCATTCGACATTACATTTTTAATAATCATTTTAAGCATGTAGGCATCTGTATTAATGCTAAGATTATTCTGTACACTTGGTTCAAAACTGATATTTTTGTGAGTAAGATGTCCTTTAAACATGAAATAAGTGCTTTCTAACAAGTTTTTTATCGAGATATCTTCAGGATAATATTTTAAAATACCACTTTGCGATTTTGCCCAACCCAATAAGTTTTCGAGTAATTCCGATACTTCTTCACTCGACTGAACAAGGGTTGACATGGTTTCTTTATAATCATCGCTATTGTATTCAAATAATCCTTTCGAAAGCAAATCCAGAGTCATCTTAATATTTCCTAAAGGGCCTCTTAAATCATGTCCAATAACCGAGAACATACGATCTTTCAACTCGTTTAAATCACTAAGATGATTGGTAGTTTTTTGCAATTCATCTCGTGTAAACTTCAGTTCCAGATGAGTTTTAATTCTGATAATCAGTTCTTCCTTATTAAATGGTTTGGTAATGTAATCTACACCACCTAATTCAAACCCTTTAACAATTTTCGATTTTTCCCCTACAGCAGTTAAAAATATAATGGGCAGGTTTTTATTTTTTTCTTTCGATTTAAGAATTTCACAAACTTCAAACCCATCCATTTCCGGCATCATTACATCCAGTAAAATCAGGTCAGGTTTTGTTCGATCTGCCAAATCTAAGGCATCTTTACCATTGGTAGCAATAACGATTTTGAAATTTAACTCGCGAAGGGTTAGTGCAACAATCTTCAGGTTATTGGGATTATCATCAACAACCAATACGGTTGGGATCTTTCCCGGAATATTCAATTCCATAGGCTTAATAAGTAAATTTAAGTAGTCAAATCATCCTCTGGCGAGGCAATAATTTTAATACGGTAGAGTTGGTGTTTGGTTTCTCATTTTTTTCACTTTTTTAAAATTTAAAAGCATCATATTTTAAAACCATGTTTACTTTCTTACGTATTATTTTATTTGTTGCCTCAAATGACTTATGAAGTAATAAGCTGAGTGCGATTAAAAATATTAATCACAGAAAGTCAGAAGTTTTCTATTCAAAATCAATTCAAACTGTGACCATATTTTTTATCGAGCTCAGGTTATTTTAACAACTTAAATTGATTATTACTTATGAAAGGACTTATTTTTTGCGAGTTTTTGGAGATGGTCGAAGATAAATTCGGTTACGAGATTGTCGATCATATCATAGAAAATTCAAACTTACCAAGTAAAGGAGTTTACACTTCAGTGGGAACCTATTCGCATCAGGAAATGTTTGCCTTGGTTGCTCAGTTAAGTGCCAAAACTAAAATTCCGATATCCAAATTGTTTTATACCTATGGCGAATATGTTTTTGGAGTATTCGGCAAAGCTTATAAGGATATGATTTTAGCTTATGGGAATGCATTCGATTTTTTATGCAGGGTTGAGGACACCATTCATGTTCAGGTGTTAAAACTTTATCCGGAAGCCGAATTGCCAAGAATAGAAGTAAGAAGCAGGTCGGATGAAACTTTGGAATTGATATACTATTCGCAGCGTAGAATGTCTGATTTTGCTGAAGGATTAATTCAAGGATGCATGAATTATTTTGATGAGAAAGTAAAGATTGTAAAAGAAGCCTTAAATGAGGACCAAAGTGAAGTTTTATTTACCATTCAGAAGAAAGCATGAGCAAGGAATCGGAATTGTTACTCAGAAAAATTGAGCGTGAGAAATTGGCCAGAAAACAGGCTGAAAAGTTGTTGGAAGAAAAATCTCTTGAACTTTATGAATCGAATCAGCAATTGAAAAGCCTGAATAACAATTTGGAACATTTGGTGGAAGAGAGAACACAAAAACTATTTGAAACTGAACAAGAGTATTTTACTTTGGTGGAGAGCATTACAGATATAATTTGTAAAGTAAATTTAAGAGGAAGAATTGTTTTTGTAAATCAGATTGCCAGCACCATAATGGGTCAATCGAAGGAAGAGTTAATAGGCCAAAATGTTCTTGGTTTTATTCCTGAGGAATACCGATCAAAAATATTTAAATATTTTGCACGGCAATTTTTACAAAACAAGTGCATAAGTTATTTCGATTTACCCATTACAACAGGGCAAAAAAATATCTTGTGGGTTAGGGTAAATGTTCAGTTTACCGGGAACCGATGTAAGGAGTGTGATTTAAAAAGATGCTTTCTTGCCGGATTAATCAATGAAGTAGTATCGCAAAACAATTGCGATTTTAGCGAAATTATTGTTGTTGCGCATAACATAACCGAAAGAAGAAAAAATGAGTTAGAGATTGAGCGAAATCTGAAGCAACAAGAAATTCTAACCGAAATATCCGTTAATTACAATTCCATTGCCGATTTTGAATCGAACACACACGAGGCTGTAAGAATAATTGGCCGGCATACTGGTGTAAGTCGGGTTTATGTATTTGAAAATAGTGCCGATGGCTTGAGTACCAGCAATACCTTTGAATGGTGCAATAATGGTGTGGAATCACAAATAAAAGAATTACAAAATATACCATACAGTGAAATACCTTCCTGGAAAAAAATCTTAAATGAAGAGGGAATTGTTTACTCAGAAACAATTCACGAATTACCCGAGGATATTAAAAGTGTTCTTGAGCCACAAGGCATTAAATCCATTATTGTGTTGCCATTGATTGAATCGGATAAAATGTTTGGTTTTATTGGTTTCGATGAGTGCGATTCGAACCACAAATGGTCGAAATCAGAAATTGAGTTGCTAAGAACAATTAGCAGTATCATATCAACTGCATTTCTCCGAAACAGAATTCAAACCGATTTGGTAATTAGCGAAAAAGAAAATCGGGGAATTATCGATTCCATTCCCGATGAAATATTACGATTGAACAGAGAAGGAAAGGTGATTTCTTTCAAATCCAGGTGCACGGAAAGTATTTTTGAGAAACTAAATCAGCCAAATGTCAATTCCATTATCGAAGTTTTATCGGATGATTTAAGTAACTCTTTTATTTCATCAATTGAAGAATGTATTGTAAAAGGAAGCTTCGAATTCAACTTTAGCAGTTTTCATCTGCATAAAATGCAATATTTCGAAGCACGTTTTGTAAAATTAAACCATACCGAGGTATTGGTTATTGTAAGAAATGTAACCGAGTTAAAAGAGAACGAAAAGCAGTTGCAAATAGCTAAAAATAAAGCAGAGCAGGCATCAAAAGCCAAGTCGGAATTTTTGGCAAATGTATCGCATGAAATTCGTACGCCTATGAATGCCATTTTAGGATTTAGCGAATGGCTGCATACCAATGTAGAGAATCCACAGCACAGAAACTATTTACATACCATAATGACCAGTGGGCGAAACCTGTTGGCCTTAATTAATGATATTCTGGATTTATCGAAGATAGAATCGGGTAAAATGAATATCGAATTGGAGCCCATGCAATGTAAGGTGGTAATTAACCAGATAAAGCAGGTGTTTAAGCAAAAACTAGAGGCTAAAAACCTGGCATTTAATATCACCATTGACAGTTCGGTACCACATTACATATACATGGATGAGGTAAGGTTTTACCAAATATTGTTTAACCTGGTAGGTAATGCTATAAAATTCACTTCAAAAGGATACATACATGTTTCAGTATCAGCAGCCAAAACATCAGATCCTAACTCTATTAACTTGAATATTAGTGTTGAGGATACTGGCATTGGAATTAAGAAAGATCAGCAGGAAAATGTATTTAAGGCATTTACCCAACAAAGTGGTCAAAGCAACAGGTATTACGAAGGTACAGGTTTGGGATTAACCATTGTAGGAGGCCTTTTAAATAAACTGAATGGTGAGATTGCTTTACAGAGTGAGGTAGGGCGGGGGTCAAAGTTCAGCATTAAATTTAAGGATGTTAAAATAGCCGAAGTTTCGGCCGAAGAAGATCAGAAAACCAAAGAGTTAACTGATTTTACCCTTGAGCCATGTAAAATATTAATTGTTGATGATTTAAAGTTTAATATTCTGGTTCTGAAACGCATTATTGAGTTCGACAATGTAACATTTCTTGAGGCAGAAAGTGGTGAACAGGCCATTGAAATAATGGAGACAGAGCAACCTGATATTGTATTTATGGATATTAGAATGCCGGGAATGAATGGTTATGATGCTACTGAAGTGATACGCAAAAAACCGAAATGGAATCATATTCCTGTTGTTGCATTTACTGCATCAATTATGAACGAAGAATTAAATAGAATTCATGAATTATTTGATGAATACCTTCAGAAACCTGTATTTAGAAAAGATGTATTTGCTGTTCTGAAAAAGTTCCTTAAAATCAGGTATCTCGATGAGAAAAACATTCAGGTAGTAGAGAATGAAGTGAAACTATCGGGAGAGTGTATTGCTGCATTGCCTGAAATTATTAACGGATTGGAGAATAATTTTATGAACGAATGGGAAAAAATAAAGAACGATTTAATTATTTATGAAATAGAAGATTTTAGTAAAAAATTATCGGATTTTGCATTTAAAAAATCGTGTATTATTCTCGATCAATACTGTAAAGATCTGGATTTGGCGATTCAATCCTTCGATATTGAATTGATTGAGAAACATTTGAGCGGTTTTAATGATCTTATTGCCGATTTAAAAGTTTATGTGGAGTAAAAATCAAAACAAACAGGAATCTATAATAATCATGCGGATAGATACAATTGAATTCTATCCGCATTTTTGTATCTTGGGAATAAGCTTGTTATACCAAATGTAATATTAAATGAGTCATTTTGGAAAATTAAGTATAATGCCGATGTAGAAAATGTTAGGCAGTACGTCCCGATAACTATCGGGATTGCGAAGCAGTGGCTCATATATTTTCACAATCGGTATTAAAAAAGCTTTAATTGTCGGTTGATTGACCATTTGAGCTTTTACAGGTGTTGAAAAACTATTATTTTAGTAGATTAAATCGGGGAAAATAGAATAATTATGAAACTGGATCGGTTAAAACTTAGCATAGAGGAAATTCCATTTAAAAAATCGCTTAGTTTTCTTCCTTTAATCAATAAGTTAAGGGAAGAGAAAAATATATCCGGAACTATCGATATACAAGGAGAAGCCATATTAAAACTTGTTGATGAGAAACCGGAATTGGCAAAAGCTGACTTTGATGTGAATGATGTTGAAAAGTACAATGAAGAAATTCATTTGTTAATGGGATATTTCTTTACACCGCTTCAATATCGTGAAAGTATTGGAGTTGTGGCTACACCTTTCGATGATCAGAATTTTTATTACACACCAAAATACTTGGAATTGTATGGAAATGAGAATTTAACTGTTGAATTGGTTGAACAAAGAGAGCAAGATAAATGTTACAAGACATTCAGTATGCTTTTTTATGCCTATTCAATGGTGCTTAAAAAATTCTACAATTTCGAATTAGGCATAAGTTACCTGTTACAGTATAAAGTTACCGATCAGTTAAATGATCTTGTAAAATATTACAAGTTGGAATTTGATAAATCATGCATTGATATTTCATATACAGGTAAATTGCCAAAAGTAAGTGAAGATCAACTGCATGAAATGATTAATGATCCGATAAATATGGATTTTTGGTTGGAAACACTTCCGCTTGATAAATTTAAATTCTCAGGATTTTTACCATTCAGATATGTTGATGTGAGCCAAATTGAGGTAATCTCTTCTTTAAAATCACAACTTTTGGAAAAATCATCAATCATCAACAGAAATAACTTTAATAAGTTAGAGCAAAATATTCGGTCGCTTCTGGAACTGCCTAATCTTAAACTGGGAATTATTGCATTTGGAATGAATCAGGGAAATGTTGAAAATCCTTCTGATTTTTGGCACGGATTTTTAGATTCGGATCGATTCAAATGTGAAGATTACAAGGGAACAATTTATGAAGAAGCCGGAATGCAAGGTATGCCAGTATTGGTGAATGATCTTTCACGAAAAGAAAAACTGAATATCATTGAGAAAGCACTACTGGATGAAGGGATTAGAAATATGGCTGTTGTTCCTCTTTACAACGAAAATAACCTGGTAGGAGTAATGGAGTTAGGATCAAATAAAGCTTTTGATATCACCTTCTCTAAACTACGGGTAATTAAGGATATTATTCCGGTATTTTCTATAGCAATTCAAAGAACCAGTGAAGAACTTCAAAATAGAATACAGGCAATTGTTAAAGAGGAATGTACAGCAATTCATCCAAGTGTAGAATGGCGATTTTCTCAGGCAGCATCAAATTTGTTGCTGAAAAGAGAAAGTAATGAAATGTCGCAAATGGAAGAAATTGTGTTTCCAAATGTATATCCGCTTTATGGTGCCATTGATGTGCGTCACTCTTCGGTGATTCGTAATCAAACCATTCAGGATGATTTACAGGAGCAATTGCAATTGATCCGTGATGTAATTGTTGCAGTGATTCAGAAAAAAGAAATGCCTATTTACGACCAGTTGATTTATAAAATTGATTATTTCAAAGAAGGCATACAAAAAGGCCTGTCATCGGGCGATGAAATGAATGTTCTTAATTTTATAAGACACGAAGTTGAGCCACTGTTTCCTCATTTTGAAGAAAATGGAGAAGAGGTAAGCTTTGTTATTGACAAATACAAGAGAAATATTAATCCGGATTTGAACCTGATTTACAAAAAGAGAAAAGATTTTGAGGATAGTCTGGGAATTATAAACGATTGTGTAACAAGCTACCTTGAACAAGAAGAGGAAAAAGCTCAGCATATGTTTCCTCATTATTTTGAGAAGTACAGAACCGATGGTGTAGAGCACAATATTTACATTGGTGAGAGCATAGCCAATAATTTAAGTTTTGATAGAATTTATCTTAAAAATTTAAGATTGTGGCAATTGATTGTGAGTGCAGAACTGGCGCGAAAAACGAATGCTCTTAAAAAATCTCTTCCAATTCCAATGGATACAACGGGTTTAATATTGGTGCACAGTCAGCCATTGGCTATTCGTTTCCGTCAGGATGAGAAACAGTTCGATGTTGATGGGGCATACAATATACGATACGAAATTGTGAAGAAGAGAATTGATAAAGCCAAAATAAAAGGAACCAACGAAAGATTAACCCAGCCTGGTATGTTGTCAATTATATTTAGTCAGGAAAAAGAAATGGCTGAATACCAAAGATATCTTGAATATTTAATATCGGCAGGTTACTTCGAAAATGAGATTGAATATCACACTCTTGAAGACTTACAGGGAGTATATGGTTTGAGAGCAATACGGGTAAAAGTGAAGAATGGAATAGAGAAGGATGTATTGAAACTTGCAGAAGAGCTAAAAATTGAAAATTAATTAGAAACCATTATTGCGGAATGAAACATCCTTTACTATTAATTTTTTTAATAGCAGTAAGTTGTAATGTGTCTGCCAAGTTAAAATCAGATTCACTAAAAAACAATAAACGCCCTAAAATAGGTTTGGTGCTAAGTGGTGGTGGTGCCAAAGGATTTGCTCACGTTGGAGTTTTAAAAATAATAGACGAACTGGAAATTCCGATTGATTATGTTGCAGGTACCAGTATGGGTAGTATTATCGGAGCATTTTACTCAATTGGCTACTCGGCCAGGCAGATTGAAGAAATAATTTTAAGTCAGGATTGGGATCAACTTTTGGCAGACGAAATTTCGCGTAAATATGTGCCATTTCACGAAAAAGAGAATTATGAACGCCATGTTTTATCTTTTCCTATAAAGCCAAAAGGTATCGAGCTGCCAAGTGGAATTGTAAAAGGGCAAAATATTATTAATTTATTTGAAAGGCTAACAATAGAATATCACAATATTAGTGATTTTAAAACATTGCCAATTCCATTTGTTTGTGTTGCTACCGATATAGAAACGGGCGAAGCTATAATCCTTGATAAAGGATATTTGCCCGAAGCAATGCGTGCAAGTATGGCAATTCCAACTTTGTTTTCCCCTATCGAGATTAATGGCAGGCTGTTGGTTGACGGAGGAATGGTTAATAACTTTCCGGTTAAGGAAGTTGTTGACATGGGAGCCGATATTGTGATTGGCGTTGATGTACAATCAGCACTTAAATCTAAGGACGAATTGAATTCGTTTGTTGATATCATTAACCAGACGGTTTCGTTAATGTCACTTAACGAGTTTAAAAAGAATATTGATTTTGTTGATGTTTACATTAAGCCTGAAATTAATAGCTACTCGGTTGGAAGTTTTAATGATGCTGATTCTTTAATTCATAAAGGGGAAGAAGTAGGACGAAAGTTTATTCCTGTTTTAAAAAAATTAAAAGAAAAATATCAGCTTGAAAAAAATAAGATAAAAAAATACAAGCCACCTGTTGATTCTACCACTTACTACGTGAAAAATATTGAATTCAAAGGCTTAAAAGAAGTAAGCAAATCTTTGTTATCCGGTAAATTTAATTTGGATATTCCGGGAGAAGTCAGTTTGTATCAGCTAAAACAGGGAATTAATTGGGGATATGGAAGTAGATATTTCGATCAGGTAGATTTTCAATTACTGGGAAATAGAGCAAAAACACTACAGGTTAGAGTGAAAGAACGTACAACCAAAAGATTTAATGTAGGCCTTAGGTATGATTCGGATAACAAAGCAGGTGTACTTTTAAATACAACATTTCGAAACAAATTGAGAAGTGGTTCGCATTTATCATTCGATGTAAAGCTATCTGAAACTCCGAGATTTGTAACTACCTACGCCATTGATAACGGATTAAAACCAGGTATTACTTTACAGGCGGAATATAATGATTGGAACGTAACCGCTTATGAAGATTTGGAAAAAGTTGGAGATTATGATCTTGATTACCTGAAATTTGATGCAAAAGTTCATTCAATTTTGAAAGAGTCTTATTCAGTTGGTATAGGAGTACGAGCTGAATATTACAAGGTGAAATCGAATTTTACTTTTCCTGATCTTGAGGTGGAAAACGATGACGATTACTTTTTTTCTTATTATGCTCTTTTAAGATTGGATTCTCATGAGAAAGCATATTACCCTAAAAAAGGAATTAGTTTGTATGGCGAATACAAATTGGTTACCAATAATGGCGCAAGCTTGGATGGAATGGAAAGGCCAGCTTCAATTGCACATTTAAAATTTCAAAAGGCCATTAGCATTACCGATAAATTTACAGTATATCCAAAATTTTATGGACGTGTTATTTGGGGGAAAAATATTCCGGCTTTTTTTATGACCTATACCGGAGGAATTGATCAAACTGATTATTTTGATATTCAAATGCCTTTTGTTGGATTGGAAAGAATGGAGATTGCTTCTACGAATTCATTTATATTCAGGGGAGATTTTCAATACGAATTATTCAAAAATAATTACCTGATTTTTAAAGCAAATATAGGAAAGATTACCGAAGATGTAAACGAGTCGTTGCGTACCGGAGAATGGATTCGAGGTGTTGGTGTAACCTATTCGTACAATAGTTTGATTGGGCCAATGGAATTTTCGTTGATGTACTCTAATAAAAAAGATAAAATTCTGAATTATGTGAGTTTGGGATATTGGTTCTAAATTTATGAGAACTGCAATAATTTTATAAATTTTTCGTTTCGAATCAAAATGTAAACTGTTTCTTATTCTGTTATAAAATTGTATCAATGCGTATGAGGAAACTTATAGTATCTTTTTTATTCTTGATAACTGGAAATTGTGCATTGGCACAGTTTAATACAGATTCAACTCAATATGATTGGCATCCAAATGTTATGGGAAGAGGTCCTGTTAGAGGTTATGAAGTTTCCTATACCGGCATTACTAATTTTAATGTGAGTTCAAAATCGGATATTTACGGTGATGGAAAGGCAAAGATAGATTACAATCGCATTTTTAAAACCAAATTGCGCTTTCCCATATTGGTAAAAAAGAATTTAAAAATTGCGGGAGGTATCGAGTATAGCGATGAAGAAATCCATTTTCGAGATAGTGAGAAAATTACTTACCCTTTTTACCGAAGACTACACGATAAAAACATGAAGAGTTTGGGAGGTAGTTTTTATTTGATGACTCAATGGAAACGAAACAGATATTTTATGCTTCGTTTTAATGGAAAACTGAAAGGTGATTATTGGAAAGATTATATTGGAGATGTAAGTAAATACACTTTTTTAAAAATGGAAATTTCTCCGGTAGTTGGATGGAAAATAAACAAATACAAATCGTGGGGTGTTGGTGTGGCATTCTCTTATACATTTGGTGATCCTCTTGTTTTTCCAACCTTTGTATACAATCATACTTTTGCCGATAAATGGGGAGTTGAAGCTTTTCTTCCTGCAAAAGTAAAATTGCGTTATCAGCCTTCTGAATTGTGTTTTATATATGCAAAAACCTATTTAAAGGGGGGAAGTTATAGCATTAATTTTGATGAGCAACCATTTGAAGAAGAAAATATTGATTCAGGTAATCCTGATTTAAGTGATTTTAAGACATTGGAATTTCGTAGGTCAGACGTTAACTTTTCATTGGAGATTGAAAAAGGAATAACAGATTGGTTGTGGCTTTCGTTCGAGAGCGGTTATCGAAGCAATATTAATTTCGATGTTACCAACAAAAACAATGTTCTGAGCCTATCGGGAAGTAAATTAACCAGTGAGGATAATATTATAGATTCCCATGCCAATGGAGGAATGTTTTACAATTTAACTTTGTTTATTGTTCCGTCGAAAACCCTGCTAAAAAAATTTGGATTAAAATAAAGGCAATATCTTTGGAAATATTGCCTTTACAGTTATTGTTAATTCAATTCATTGGAAAATACCGAATCAGCTATATCTCTAAGATTGTATCTGGAAGCCATCGCTTCACCATAAGCCCCGGCTGTTCTTAGTGCAATTAAATCGTTCCGTTTGGTTACAGGTAAACGTACTGCTTTTCCAAAGCAATCCGACGATTCGCAAATAGGCCCTACAACATCATAAATATCCTCTTTACCATTGGAACTAATGTTTTCAATTTTGTGATAAGCTTGATACAAGGCAGGACGCAATAGTTCTGTCATGCCGGCATCGAGTATTGCAAATTTTGTATTAACACCATTTTTTACATATAATACCCTGGAAATTAAGCTACCACACTGTGCTACTACCGATCTTCCCAATTCGAAATGCAATTCCTGATTTGGCTTAAGATTTAAAAACTCATCAAAAATTCCAAAGAAAGTAACGAAATCGGGTACAGAATTCTCATCGGGATGATTGTAATCAACACCAAATCCACCACCTACATTGATATGATCAACAAATATTAGTCTTTCATTAAACCACTCCTGAATTTCGTTAATTCTAAGGCAAAGGCCTTTAAAAACACTTAAATCGGTAATTTGAGATCCAATATGAAAATGCAAGCCAATCAGTTCAATGTTTTTCGATTGTTCCAAAGTTTCCAATACCGATTCAAACTCCCACCTGTTAATTCCAAATTTATTCTCCTCAATTCCCGTGGTAATATAATGATGAGTATTAGCATTTACGTTGGGATTAATTCTAATGGCGATTTTAGCAATTTTGTTGCTCTGTTCTGCCAATTCATTAATCAATTCAATTTCAGGAATCGACTCACAGTTAAAACAGAATATTCCAGCCTCAAGCGCAGTAAGAATTTCTCTGTCGGATTTACCAACTCCTGCATAAACAATTTTATTGGCAGAATAACCGGTTTCCAGCGAGCGCGTAATTTCATTTCCACTTACACAGTCAGCACCAAAACCGTAAGATTGAATTAGTCGCATAATCTTTGGATTGGCATTTGCCTTTACTGCATAATGAATATGATATCCATATTTGGAAGCTTCCGATTGAATAAGTCCTAAAGTATTTTTTAATAACTCCATATCGTAATAGTAAAATGGAGTGGGAATATTTCTGAATTGTTCTATTCTATTCTTATTGAACATGATTCATTTAAAATTTTGAGAAGTGAAAATTTAAAACAAATTTCTGCTTAAAGCCTGAAGTGCCGATACTTTATCTTCCTGATTGACAAGTACAGAAATGTTGTGTTTGCTACCACCGTATGAGATCATTCTTAGTGGAATGTTTTCCAAAGCTTCAAGAACCTTTTTAGCACTTCCTGTCGATTCTGAAATAAAATCACCAACGATACAAATTATCGATTGATTTTCATCAATTTCAACATTACCAAACTTTACCAATTCCGATTCTATCTCCTTTAGGTTTGTTGAATCATCAATTGTAAGAGAAATTGCTACTTCAGATGTTGTAATCATATCAATTGGTGTTTTGTAGATTTCAAAAATCTCAAATACCTTTCTTAAAAAACCATAAGCCAACAACATTCTGCCCGATTTTATTTTTACAGCACTAATTCCATCTTTAGCAGCAATGGCTTTAATTCCTTTACCTGTTTCATCGTTGGTAATTAAAGTACCTTCCTCAACAGGGTTCAATGTATTTTTCAGCCGTACAGGTACACTTTTTAACTTGCAAGGCATAATGCTTGAAGGATGCATAATTTTAGCTCCGAAATAAGCCAACTCTGCTGCTTCATCGAATGATAATTGCTTTAATGCAGAAGTATTATCAACATATCGGGGATCGTTATTGTGAAATCCATCTATATCAGTCCAGATTTGAACTTCATCTGCTTGTAGTACAGAACCAATTAGTGAGGCTGTATAATCACTTCCACCTCTTTTTAAATTGTCAACTTCACCATACGCATTTCTGCAAATAAATCCTTGGGTAATAAACAATTTGTGTTTGGGTTCATCAGCAAGAATTCGCTCCAGATTTTCCTGAATGTAGAAATAATCCGGCTCTCCATCTTTATCGATTCTCATGAAGTTTAAAGCTGGTAAAAATGCAGAATCAATTCCCGTTTCAGATAGATAATAATGGAACATAGCCGTAGAAATTAATTCTCCTTGTGCCAAAATTGCCTTTTCCTGCAAAGCTGTAAAACTTCTGTTCACAAAGTTTTTGATATAATTAAAATGAGATGTTATTAGCTCACTACCTTTATTTTTGAATATTTCAGTAGTAAATAATTCATCAATTCGTTTTCGATATTGTTCTTCTAGTTTACTGATTTGTTTACTTGCATTATCCATGTCCTTTCTGTAAAGGAGATCGGTAATTTTTACTAAGGCATTTGTGGTTCCTGCCATAGCTGATAATACGATAATAACTGGTTCATTATTGCACTGAACCAATTTGGCCAAATTCTGAATTCTTTCAGGAGATCCGACCGAAGTACCGCCAAATTTTAAAACTTTCATTGGTTAATAATTTAATTTTGTTACCCCTTTATTGGAGGGAAATAATTTTTCTGCGATTTAAAAAGCTGCTTAAATTTTATCCTTCAGCTTTTTTATATGAAGAAATGAAGCCTAACTTCGTTAAATCCTATTTAAACTAGAAGTACTATTCGCATAAAATTTGCCTCGTTATACTTCATTTTTCATGGATAAAAAACTCTAAAAACAAATTTTAAACAGTTTCTTAAACTTGTATAGCTTGTTCAAAAAAAGCCTGCAGAATTTCTGCAGGCTTCTATTTTTAGCGCTTTACATTATTCTACAATCCTAGTTAAACAACAACTGTTTATTGCGTTTATTCTGTTTTTTGTATTTTAATGTAAATGTCATTTGTGCTTACAACTTTAATTTCGGATGTAAAGGTGTATAAAATTTTCGTAAAAGCAATAAAAATTTATCTAATTGTTAAAAAATTAACTAAAGATTTATTTTTACACCTGCCTTTTTAAGAAATAATATTAGAATAGAATTCCATTCCAACCCCAGAAACCTCTTGGTACATCCATAAATTCAATGTAAACACGATCTTTAGGAATTTTTAATTTCTCTTCTACAAGGGTAGCAAACTTATTCGACAGATCTTTGGTTTTTGTATCTGGTAAGCCAATACTTTTTAGCTGAAGAAAAACAACAGGATCATAGGATCCGCTTAAAGACATTTCAATTTTGGGTTCAAAAGCTGTCATTACATATTTTTCAGGCTTTCCAAGTTCAAGTGAGATTAGAGAAGAGCAATCTTTTAAGAAACTTTGTTGTTTCTTATTCGAGAAACTTTTGTTGGTTTGAACTTTTAAATAGGGCATAAGTAAAAGTTTTTTAAGGTTTCTAATTAAACTTAAAAAGATACTATTTGTATCTTAAATACTTTAATGCATTGCGTAAGTTATTACTAAATCAGAAAATTACAAAATACAATTGCTATTGAATTTCTATTTCAGTAACACTTTTTTAGCATTCTCAACAGTTTTCTTTGCATTACCAATAAATATTTCTCCATCAATCAAAAACACAGGACGTTTTAAAAATGTATACTCCGATAAAATCAAGTCTTTATAATCATCTTCACTCAAAATTTTGTCTTTTAAACCAAGTTCTTTGTACTTCATGGCTCTTCGGCTAAACAAGCTTTCGTATGATCCGCTTATTTCTTTCATTTGCGCTAATTGATCAGAACTTATTTTTTGAGTTTTAATATCCTGCAATTCAAAATCAGAATCAATTTCCAATTCTTTTATAATTCGCTGACAGGTTGAACAGCTGCTTAAATGATAAATTTTTTTCATGTTTCTTCTGTTATTTACATGTAGTATTTGTAGTTATATAGTAGATTATTAATAATTTCTTCTACTTGCTTCAGGTTTTTGCTTTGGGTTTGAATGGCAAAATATTTATCGTAATATGTTGTTTGAACACCTTGCCAAACTTCAACAATTTCTTTTTTATCCAGTAATTCCCGGCACAAACTCGATGGCAAAATGCAAATGCCTTTATTCAATTGAATAGCTTGTAGCATACCACTCAAGCTAGGAATTACATAGCGAGGCTTAAAATAAGGTTTCTTTTTAAAATTCTGTGTCCAAAATGATTTTATGGTTTCCATTTTATGAGTATAGGAGTACCAATTTTGTTGGCTTAACCACTTTTCTGCTTTATCTGTTTTTCGTTCATATATAAATCTGTTAAACGGAATTGTATCTAAATCTTTACTACAAACCATTAACAAAGCTTCCTTGCAAAAATGTTTGTATTCTATGTGCTGATAATTGTATTGCAGTGTAGTAATGGTTAAATCTAATGATTTGGTAAAGAGTTTCGATTGCAGATCTTCATATTCTCCAAAAGTAAATTCAACATTCATGTCCAATTCATCTAATATATTGGCAAATGCATGATTAAACATTTCTATTGACATACCTACTTTGGCAGTAGGGCGGTTGATTAAGCTTCTGCGTTTGAAATTTTCCTCAGTTTTTTCCAGTTGTTGAATGGCTTCTTCAACCTGGATGTAAAGTTGCATGCCATGAGGCGTTGGCAACATTTTTCGTGGTTTACGCTCAAATAGTTTAACACCCATATATGTTTCGAGAGCTGTTAATTGTTGGCTAACACCTGGTTGGGTAATTAGCAAAGTTTCAGCTGCTCCTGTTAATGTTCCGCGCTCATAAATGGCTTTGAAAGTTCTGTACCACTCTAGGTTTACCATGGCTCTATAAATAAATTTATATAAAAGTATAAAAAGAATAATTTTATTAATAGAAAAAGAGCACTTAATTTTGTCACAAAATAATTCGTGAACATGGACAGAGTACTATTTGCATTAACAAGTCACTTTAAAGATAAGAACGGCTGGGAGTCGGGATGTTATGTTCTGGAAGTAGCAGTTCCTTATTTTCATTTAATCAAGAATGGAATTGATATCGATTTTGTATCTCCCAAAGGAGGACAGGTTCCTGTAAAAAAGTTGGATCTGGATGATCCGAAAGTGAAATGTTTTTTGAAAGATAAGAAAGCGAAAGAAAAGTTTATTAATTCTTATCAACCCAAGGATATTGATGCTGAAGTTTATGATGCAATTTATTTTCCTGGAGGACACGGTGTTGTGTTCGATTTACCGCATAATGAGGAAATAGCAGATATAGCTTCAAAAATATACGAAAACAGTGGTTTGGTTTGTGCAGTTTGTCACGGAGGAGCCGGGCTTATAAACCTGAAACGATCAGATGGAAATTATTTGGTTGCAGGTAAAAAACTCACTGCATTCAGTAATAATGAAGAAATTGCAATTGGTACAGAAAATAAGGTTCCTTTTTTATTGGAAACTGTTTTGAAAGAAAGGGGAGCAATTTATAGTTGCAAGGCAAATTGGCAAGAATATGTTGTTGTAGATGGAAGATTAATAACTGGGCAAAATCCTGCCTCAGATTTACTTATGGCCAAAGAATTGGTAAAGGCTTTGAAAAAGAAAAAATAGAATTATAAATAATATTAAAACATAATAAAATGGAAAATTTTGATTTTTATAATCCGGTAAAAATCCTTTTTGGTAAAGGAAAAATTGCAGAATTAGGAAAGCACATTCCTAAAGATGCTAAGATTTTAATGACCTATGGTGGTGGTAGCATTAAAAAGAATGGTGTTTACGATCAGGTAATGGATGCATTAAAAGATTACAATATCATAGAATTTGGAGGAATTGAACCAAATCCTCATTTTGAAACTCTTATGAAAGCTGTTGAAATTGTAAGAAATGAAGACATTGACTTCTTACTTCCGGTAGGAGGAGGATCGGTTGTTGATGGAACCAAGTTTATTGCAGGAGCTGCTTATTTTGAAGGCGATGAATGGGATATTTTAGCTAAGCGTGCTCCTATTTCAAAAGCTGTTGATTTTGGTGCGGTTTTAACTTTAGCAGCAACAGGATCAGAAATGAATAGTGGTGGAGTAATTACAAAAGCGGTTACAAAAGAAAAATTGGCTTTTGGTAATCCATTGTTATTCCCAAAATTTTCAGTTCTTGATCCGGAAACTACATATTCATTGCCAATGAGACAAATTACCAATGGTATCGTTGATGCATATGTACATGTAATGGAGCAGTATTTAACCTATGATGTGAATTCTCCTGTTCAGGATCGTTTTGCTGAAGGATTGTTATTGACATTAATTGAAGAAGGGCCAAAGGCATTGGCTGCTGAAACTATTGATTACGAAAACAGAGCAAATTTGATGTGGGCAGCTACAATGGCTTTAAATGGGTTGATTGGTATGGGAGTTAAAAGCGATTGGGCTACCCATATGATTGGTCATGAGTTAACAGCTTTTCATGGAATTGACCATGCAGTAACATTGGCAATTGTTCTGCCAGGTTTATTAACCCAGCTTAAAGAACAAAGAGGTGAAAAGTTATTACAGTACGCCGAAAGAGTTTGGAACATTACTGAAGGCACTGATGAGGAAAGAAAAGTACTTGCGATTCAAAAAACAGAAGAATTTTTCCAAAGTGTTGGAGTAGCAACTCGATTGGGAGATCACAATGTTGGTAAGGATACCATTGATACCATTACTAAAAGATTTGAGGGCAGAGGTTATGTAGGAATGCTTCCTGATGTAGGAGTGAAAGACGTAGCTGAAATTTTAGAAGCTCGTTTGTAAGAATTTATTGAAACAAAAAAAGAGACTTCTATGCTATAAGCAAAAGAAGCCTCTTTTTTTTCTGTGATATTTATAGCTTATAAAATCTTTTTCAAAACTATTTTTGCCTTATCAGCTCTTACAACTGCTTTTTTATAGTTTCTTAAATCGTCGTATCGTTCTGCAGGGAATTCAAATTTCTTGTATACCACTTTACGGATATAAGTAACTTTATTACCATCCTTAATTGCTTCACTCATATAGTTACCAAAATCAGACTCGATGACTTTCTTTTCAGGGATACTTTCCATTTCATAATCTTCAGGAAGAATGAATTGAATTGTATCTGTGTCGCAGTATCCTCGTTTAAAGTAAATATCAGTTTTACGCTCCTTTCCTTTTTTAGGAACACTAGTATTTCTGGTAATTAAATTCAGTGGTACAAACAATCTATCTCCTGATTTTGAAGCATAATTTCTGATGTTTAAATCAAGTTTTAGTACTGCGCTTGGAACTCTTGTAAGCTCTTTAGAAACCTCATGATTATTAATTTTAAAATCAGGTAGATCTATATCTTTATAAAGTTTCTTTTTCTGATCTTCAGGTCCAACATGGGTAAGGCTGGAAATATTAGAATATTGTACCCCTCTACATTCTTGTGTTATTATTGCTTTTGCAGTACCATCAGGATTAATAATGATATTACCATTTTTATTCTGAATATTATCAGATATTTTGTAAGAAGGGGTTCTTACCAATTGTCCTCCATTTTCACTAATCGCAAGAGCCGTTCTATCATCAGTAAATGAACCAAGGAACCCGCACGCACTGAATTTACTAGTACACTCTAACCAAATTGTATCTTGTTTTAATGGAACCATTAGAATGGCATGATTTGCAAAGGTAGTTACAAAGCTTGTGTCAAGTTCACTTGTTTTATCTCCAGCATATATCAAAGTGTAATAGGAAGGTAGGCCAATTATTTTTAGCAAGGCTTTCATATAGTTTGACAAGGCTTTACAATCGCCATAGGATTTATCTTGTACATATTGAGCAGGAAATGGCTGCTGACCTCCAATTCCAACTTGGATACTTACATAGCGTGTTTTATTCTGTAGATATTCGTAAAGTGTTTTCACCTTTTCAAGATTTGAAGAGCAATCTTTTACCATTTCTCTAATTTCAGCCTTTGTATTTTCATCAAGCTCATCACGGCCATTATTTAATTTTGAAAACCACTTAGCAAGCTCGTTCCATGAATAGGTAGATCCGTTAATTTTATCGTACTGAAATTTTGTAGGTGCACATTTTAAATATGGACCTTTGTATGAATTGGGAGATGCGTATGATTCAGGTTTGTATGCCTTCAAATTTGTAACCTTCCACATATAGATACTTTTTCCTTTATCTTCAGTTATAACAGGTTCTAGCGATGAGTTGTATAGCTTATATTTAAAAATATTCGGATTATCTGTTACTATTGTAAAAATACTTTCGCTAACAGCACATCTAGAGCCTTTGTAAGGATGCCAATTACCTATATTAAAGTATTCGTTGGCAGATAAGCTGTAGGAATAAACCACCGTGTAAGGATAATTTTTTTGGATTGGTTCGTAATGTTTGAATCTGGAATCAGTGAATAAATTTTCTCCGGAAGCGCTATAATCATTAATTCTAGAGGATTTAACTTTCTCTATCAAATATCCATTGGTATCATAGATAGAGATTTGCAAATTACTAATAGGCATCGTTTTGGAGTAAGCTGCATATACATCGGCATATTTATCTCCAGATTCATTAAGAATTGTAATTGCCCTTTCATATTTATATTTAATATCAAAAATCGAATTGAGTTCGATAATTGTTTTATCAAATCTGATAATGGCATCAGCTCCTTTTTTTAGTTCCTCAGGAATGGCAGATGTAGGGTAAAGTGTTATTTTTTTTGCTGATAGATTTATTGAAAGCAATAATGCAATAGTAATAAAATAAAAATGTCGTAGTCTCATAATTAATGATTTAACAAGGAGTCTGGATTGTTCAAAAAAGAAATCAACGGTTGAGATTAGTCTTAACCGTTGATTTGGTATAAGATGCTATTCGTTACATTCTCTTAAGAATAAGCATTTCTGCATTTTTGGCTATAACTAGGTTATAAAATTCTTTTAAGTTTGCATATTCATCAAACAAAAAGGTACGTTTGTTAATTTTAAATCTACTAACAATCATAATTTTATTGCCTGTCTGGCTTGCCGAATACATATACTGTGCTGATTTTTCAGGGAGATTAATTCGAGCAGGAGCAGGTTTACTTTCAAGTGTATACCCTTCAGGAATCATTAATTCAAGCATAAATGTTTTGTCAATAGGATATGTGAAATCTACAGGATACTTTCTCTCTTCTAGGGTAAAAGGATTTTCTTCTATTTTATTAACTACAAAAGGATTGAAATAAATAAGATCATTTATAGATTCGATTTCTTCTGTCATTTCAACTTCCATTTTCGAAGTAATATTCTTTTCTACATCGTTAAAGTTTTCAATTTCAACTTCTTCTACATCAATTAAATCATAAACTTCATCTATTGTTTCCAAAACTTGTTCTTCGCTTTTATCTTGTAAGGCATCTCTGAATTGTAAAGCTGAAAATCCATTTAATGAAAAATCAATATTGCCAACTACAATTCCATTTTCATTTAAATTTAATTTAGCAATTGTAACCGATTTAGAAATGCTACCTGATTTAATGTCAACAAAATACGATCCTTCATTGCTGATTACTCTTCCTTTATCATTAATACATCGTTCAGGTAGAAGGTTGCAAGGACAGTTTTTATCAGTAGCATCAAGATAAAGTCTTTTATCGCCAATTCTGCAACTGGCAATTACATAGTTAAATTTCGACTGACTTGGTGAGGATAAACTTAAAAAACCATTATTTCTTGTACTTAAAATGACAGGGTCGGCTTTAATTCCGAGTTTATTTAATAATACAACAAGCATTAAGTTGATATCAGCAACATTTCCTTTTTTCTTCTTAAAGGCAGCGCGTAAAGTAGTGGTTGTAAACTTACCATAGTACTCGTTCCACTTCATGTTAGACTTAATGTAATTAAAAGCAGCAAGAATTTTTTCTTCATCGGTTGTGGCTTTTGCGTTTATTTTAGAAATAACTTCTTTTAAAAATCCTCCTGATTTTAATTGAAGGCCAAAATATTCACTTTCCATTAATCGCTTGTTAATTTTTTCCCAATTACCGGTCTTGTCATGATAAACTCCATTAAAATTTTGTATGCCAGCTATCTCAAATTCAATTGCTGCCATATAATTTCTGCTGGTAGTTGTATAAGGTTCTTTTTTAAATGCGGGTGCATCTTTAATAGCAAAACGGTATTTATCAATTGAATATTGAATGTTTTTACCAATACTTCCATTTGCATAGTTATGCTCATTAATCGTAAAGGATAAATATCCTTTCCCATTTTTTTTATAATCGAAATATTCAGGTACATTGACTCTAAATTCACTCCAGATGGTTGGAATATCATGTTGGAAGTACCATGGACCGATATTCCATGGAATATTAGATGTAATTTGATACATGAATTCAACAACAGAACCTGGTTTTACATTTTCACAAGCCAATTTATAAGTGTAAATATCATCGGACGACTTTTCAAGTATCCTATCCTTACCATTTATTTTAGTTTTTACAATTTTTCCATTTTCCAGATTATAAGTACAACCTTTTACAGCTCCAACATTTGATCTGGTTTTATTGAATGAAAATTTAAGGTCGGCATAATCTACACCTTCATCCTTTAATATTTTTATTCTTACAATTCTTTTAGAGTTGTATTGAAAATTTCCAGTGGTAGTCATGAAAGGAATTTCGCTTACACCATAATCGCAAAGATATACAGCTACGGCAGAAGTGTCCTTGCTGTAGGTTTTCATTAATAGTTCATCCATACTAACCTTGCCGTATTTAATAGGAGTTTTTTGGGCGAGTGATTGGTTTGAAGCAATAAAAAATACAGAACACAGAATAAGTGTTCTAAGTATAGGAAAATGTTTCATTTTAAATTAGGATTAGTTAACAACACCTTTAATATAGTAAAGCATATTTTAAGAATGAATATAAATAAAATACATATTGAATATAATGTGATAATTAACTGAAGATCAAGATTTTTATGAATTTACAGAGAGGTAAATGTACTGTTTTAACTCCAAATATATTGTTAAGAATTGTTGCAATGTAATAGGAAGTATTTTTTTAGGTTTTTTTCTTTTAGGAATTGCAGAACTTTCTTTCCATAACTGGTAAAATAACAGTGATCTTTTAAAAATTCCACATTTTTATTGCACCAATACTGTTTGGGAATTTCAGTAGATGTTACTGTTTCAATTTCTTTACGCAAAGAAAAACTTCTTGACTCGTAATCATCCAAGCTAAGATGATACATATCCGCATCACATAAAATTCTTTGGAGTTCGTTTTGAGGCTTAGGTGGATAGTGAGTTGCGAGGATACAATTTACAACCTGATTGATTTTTGATTCAGGATAATGAATCTTTTTAAGAAAATCTCTTGCAATTTTGGTTCCCGCTTCTTCATGGCCAAAATAAGTAACTGCATGACCAGAATCATGAAACCAGGCTGCAATAATTACAATTTCAGTATCGCTGGCAGGTAAGCTACAATTACTTGCAATTGTTTTGCAAGCTTCCACAACTTCCTTTGTATGCTTTAAGTTGTGGTAGCAAAGATTTTCGGATAAGTCACACAGTAAATCGGTAACAAACTCTTCAACTTGTAATACGTATTTATTGCCTTGATACATTTCTTTAAATTGAATAGCTAAACCATTATTGCAGAAACAAAAAATGCCGTTCGGTTATTGAAACGACATTTCTTGCGAATTGTTTTATAAATCCTGTACAATTTCGTTCAGAAATTTGTTTAAGGGATATAATGCTTTAAATGTTTTGTCAATTTCTTCAACAAATTTATTTGAACAAACAATTTCATTGCTTACTGATTTTCCAACCGCATAATGTTTGTAATTAAGTAGGTCAATATGATCAAAATCTTTAGGGAATCCTCTGGGAGCAGTTTTTAGTTTATCGCCATACATTTCAGGAAAATGTCTTTTGAATTCAGAACTTTCAATGATACTTTTAAACTCATTGGGATGATGATAGATTTCGGTTCTAATGGCTTTAAGGACATTTGATGCTGGCATGTAACATCCTCCTCCTAAAAAACATTCATCAGGCTCAATGTGAATGTAATAGCCTCCATAACGGCTTTTTCTTCCATTCTTTGCAATAAAAGCACCAAAATTTGTTTTGTAAGGTCGTTTATCTTCCGAAAACCGTACATCTCTGAAAATTCTGAATAAACAATCTTTTGCATTTATGCCTGAAACCTCAGGATCAATAATTTTTATTTGTTCTATGCTCAACTCAATAAAAAGCTCAAAGTCTTTTTTTGCTTTATCGTACTTTTTCTTGTTGGCCTGAAACCATTCTCTATTGTTATTTTCTCTTAGCTGGGTAAGAAATTCGAAAACTGAATCATTAAGCATGTGATGTGGTTTTAAAAAGTAATTACTTCGTAATCTGACTGAAGGTATTCTGTTAAGGGTTTGCCCATGTATTTTACTTCAATGTCAAGCTTTTCTAATTTTTCTGAGACTTTATACATATCCGCGCAAGCTTTGCATGCAAACACATTTATACCAACTTCTTTCATTTTAGAGATGTATTGCTGTAAATTTTCATCTTTACTTAAAAGTTTAGAAGAAGGCCCCCAAATAATGAAATTGATTTCATCCCACCATTTGTGTTTAGCTGCGTTAAAGGTATACATGAATACCATTTTTTCAGCAACTTCTTTATCACCGCTTGTCCAAACTACGGCAAGTTTTTTTGTTGTACTCATTTCTTCTTCTAAAGATTGATTTGACCTGTTGTATGCCATACAATTTACGAATGAAATTGAATAGATAAAACAAGTAGTGAAGAAAATTGTTAAAAATTTATTCATGGATGATTAATTTTAATTAATAAATCAAAAACTAATATTCAAACAAAAAACAAAGATTTTTAAAAATTACATTTTTTAAATCAAATACGAAAACAAGCATTATATGGATTAATTAAAAATACCTGTCAAAAAACCATAACTTATTTGTTGATATTCCCGTTATAAAGGTGAATAATAAGTATTTTTAAAGTAAAAAGCGAATGTGGAAGTTAGTGCGGGTATTAGTTTTATTCATTTTAATCATTCCTATTATATCATGGATTGCATGGAAAATGGAGAAAGAAGTACCCATTAATTTACTTGTAATTGATAAAACAACTCCGGAGAAAAAATTTTCGGAGCATTTGTCTTTTTTCTGGGTGGCAAACCAAAACAAATGGGTTAAAAACACAGGAGAAGAGTATAATTATGCAGAGGATTTTCTGGGTTTTCATCCGCAAAAGGATGGGAAGTATGTAATAAAAGATTTAAAAATATTTGGTGAAGAAAGTAGTGTAAGGTTAGCAGATTCATTGGATGTAGTATTTTTTGCCGACACATATGGCATTTATAATTCCAATTGGAAAGATCATCCTGATTTTGGAAAAGATACCATTTCTTTATTTTACGGAGGAATGCAGCCTGAAGAATTTAATTTGTTGCGTGAATTAAAAAGGAAAGGCAAAACCATTATAGCTGAATTTAATTTGTTTGCCTCGCCAACATCTCCTGTAATTAGAAGACAAACAGAAGAGTTGCTTGGCATTAAATGGAGTGGTTGGGTTGGAAAGTATTATCAAACTCTGGATACAATAATTGACCCTAAAATTCCGAAATGGGTAACTGAATTATACAGAAAGAATTACAAGTCTGAATATAAGTTTAGCAAGGGTGGTATTGTGTTGGTTGATAATAGAGAGAGGATTATAATTCTTGAAGAGGAAACACATTTAAATGAAAGGTTTCCAATTTTAAAATCAGATTTAAGTACACAGCTGGAATATAATGTTCCTGAGAAGGTTTACTATCCGTTTTGGTTTGATATAAATGAATCGGATGATAGAAATCATGTATTGGCAAATTTTGAAATAGATGTTAATAAGAAAGGGAAACAATTGATGGATTCTTTGAATGTTCCTAACGAGTTTCCGGCTATTATAGAACATGATAACGATTATAGGTTTCTATATTTTGCTTGCGATTTTTCAGACAATCCGATGGGAATTTATTCATCATATTTTAGGGGAATTGAAAATATTAGCGGAGCTTTTTACAGTCCTCATCAAATGAAGGATAGAAAGATGTTTTTCTGGAAATATTATCGACCATTTATGAGCACTGTTATGGATAGCATCAGTGCTGAACAGAAGCGTAAAAAGAAATATTTGGATTAAAATAGATTTATAAATATGGTAAAACTTTTACTACCTCTTACACTAATTGCTTGTTTTGTTTTAATGTGCTCTAACCATATCAGTGCACAGAAGAAAAATGCAATTCAGTCAGAAAGTTCTTCAGTTAAATTTAAAAAAGCACAGCAGCTTGCATTTAATGGGAATAGGGCAGAGGCAAGAAAAGTTTGCGATTCGATTCTTGCACAAAACCCAGAATATCATGATGCCAGAATTCTGATTGGCAGAACCTTTGCCTGGGATAAAAATTATACTGAAGCAAGAAAAGAACTTCAATTGGTTCTAGATAAAGATTACGATAATAAGGATGCAATATTTGCTTTTATTGATCTGGAAAAATGGTCTGGAGATTTATCGAAAGCATTGTTTTATTGTGATTACGGACAGTCATTTTATCCAAGGGAGGAAGGTTTTCTACTTAGAAAAATTAAACTTCAGCAAGAAAAAGGTTTGGAAGCAAAATCTCTTCAAACCATAAATGAGTTATTGGAAATGAATCCCGGAAATGAGGAAGCAATTAAGCTTTTCAAAGCCTATAAATCTGCCAGAAGAAAATATGCTTTAACTATAAAGCATGATTTTGAACATTTCGAAGAACCCTATATACGAAGATGGCATGTTACTTCATTGCAGTTGTCTCGCAGAAATTCATGGGGAAGTTTAATTGGAAAAGTGAATATTGGAGATTTGGTTAAGAGCGATGAGAAGTTATGGTCGAAAGGCATTTCCAAACAGTTTGAAGTTGATGCTTACCCAAGAATTTCAGCAACCAACTACATGTATTTAAATTATGGATATTCTCCTGACAATTTGTTTCCTGAACATAGAGCGGGAGCTGAGCTTTATCAAAAGCTACCGTCTAAATTTGAAGCTTCAGCTGGTATGCGTTTTTTACGGTTCGATGGGAGTTCAGGACATAAAAATGTATACATCTATACAGGATCAGTAGGTAAATACTATCGGAATTATTGGTTTTCATTAAGAGGTTATTTCACTCCGAAAGATAGTGAAGTATCCAGATCGGTATTTTTTATTACACGACGATATTTGAGAGATGCAAAACAATATGTTGGTCTTGAATTGGGAACCGGCACTTCGCCAGATGAAGCCAGAGGTAATGTTTCGAATTTTGATACCTATAAATATGATAGCTGGAAAATTCGATTGGCTTATCAAAATCAGTTAATAGATAAAAGATTAACCTATTTGCTTCGTGCGGGATATGAGAAGGAGGAGTATGAAGTGAATGAGAAAAGAAGAGTTTTAACCTTCTCTGTTAAAATATCTTACCATTTATAAAAAAGAATGAAGAAGTTTGTGTCCATATTATTTTGTTGCCTAATATCTTGCTCAGTAGTGGTTGTATCTGTAGCACAGGATAAAGAGAAAACTATGGCCGGAAGTGAACTATTCGGTAATGATAAGGTACATGATATTAAAATTCATTTTCTGCAATGTTCTGCCTGGGATTCTCTGGTAAATCACAAAGAATTGCGCGATTCTTTAAATATAAAAAGATACTTACAAGGAAATGTTGAAATCAATGGAAAGAAATATTATTCCTGCGGTATTAGAATAAAGGGAGAATCTTCATATGACTATTATCCGGGGAAGAAGAAATCCTTAAAGATTAATTTTGGTGAATTTATAAAAAAGCAAAAGCTTGATGGATTAAAAACCATAAACCTTAATAATGCTTTTAAGGACCCGAGTTTTATGAGGGAAAGGTTATATCTCGATTTTATGAGATCGGAAGGTTTACCTGTACCAAGAACAACATATGCAAATGTACATATTAATGGTGAGCTATATGGTTTGTACGTATTAGTTGAAGAAATAAACAAAGGCTTTGTAAATAGAAATTTTGGAAATAAAAATGGAGCTTTCTTTAAAGGAGAACCTAAAGCTACATTGTTGTATCTCGGCGAAAACAGGATCGATTACGAGAGAGCTTACAAACTAAGATCAAAGAATAAACAGGATTATCAGGAATTGATGGATTTTATAAAAACTCTTGATGAATGTGTGAATATGAATCAGGAAGCAATTAAATATTTTGAAGAGATATTTAATGTGGAAGAATGTTTA
>JAOARS010000045.1 GCA_025210415.1 Marinifilum sp.
AGTTTAAAGTGCCTTAAGTTAAAATTGAGAGCTTTTAAGCATTTCAAGCACTTATAATACTATGCGAATCATGCGTTGAATTCTTTTTTAGAACAATTATTAATGCCGTGCCTAAAGCACCAGGCTTTATTTACTGTACTTTTCTACTAAAATCTCGTTTCTCTGAGGCTTATGCCGCTTTACTTACAAATTGCCTCAGTTAAATTTGTCGTTTTTTACTATTTAAAGCGCAGATGATCATAATGATTTGGAAACAGAAAGCTTTCAGCGGCTTTGAATGTATTCAATAAACTCAATCATATAAAATCTTAAAAATCAGCGTCACTTCAATCCTTGATTCGCATTATATAACTAATTCTTCAGAGGCCAATAACGAGTTGTCTAATTTTATTTCTGTTTGATTCCAAATTCAGGATCTACTTTTATCAGTTTTACCATTACAAAACCCGGAATGGTACAAATCATCACCCATATGAAAAAATACTGATATCCGATCATTTCCTGAATCCATCCGGAAATCATACCCGGTAGCATCATTCCCAGTGCCATTAATCCGGTACAGAATGCAAAATGTGCAGTTTTGTGTTTTCCTTCCGACACATAAATTTGATACAACATGTAAGCTGTGAATCCAAAACCATATCCGAATTGCTCAATGGCTACTGAAACATACACCAACAAAATTGATCCCGGCAAGGCATAAGAAAGATACACGTAAACCAAATTTGGCAAGTTTATAGCTATCACCATAGGCCACAACCAATATTTTAATCCATTTTTCGATGCCAAATATCCTCCTAAAAGTCCTCCGGCAGTTAAAAATATAACTCCAATGGTTCCGTAAATTAAGCCTACATCACTTGTAGAAAGACCCAAGCCACCTACCTCATTTGAATCGAGTAAAAAAGGAGAAGCCATTTTCACCAATTGCGATTCTCCCAATCGATAAACCAGAATCAAACCCAATATTTTCCAAATGTCTTTTTTCATGAAAAATGTAGAGATCGTCTCTCCAAAACCGTCGAAAACACCAGAAAATCCTTTCACTAAACGTTCGTCATCGTCTTTAGGATAAGGCAATGCAAATTTGTGATAAAGAGCAATTGCCAAAAATATAACTGCCAAAATCAAAAAAACAATTGACCAGGCAAAGGGTATACTTTTACTCGCTCCAAAAATATTTGTAGTTTCCATAATTCCAGCAAAATAAACCAATACTCCTTGCCCAAAAAGCATGGCAAAACGATAAAAAGTACTTCTAATGCCAACAAAATAAGCTTGCTTGTGAGTATTTAAGCCATACATATAAAAGCCATCAGCAGCAATATCGTGAGTAGCTGAACTAAAAGCCAATAACCAAAAAAAAGCCAATGTTGACTGAAAAAAGAAAGAGGTAGGAATGGTAAAAGAAAGTCCTGCAAAACCAGCTCCAATTAACAATTGAGTACTAACAATCCACCATCGCTTGCTTTTCATTACATCAACAAGTGGGCTCCAAAAAGGCTTAATTACCCAAGGTAAATAGAGCAATGATGTATATAAAGTAATGTCTGCATTTGAAACATTTAATCGTTTATACATTATTACGGATACAACAACAATCATTACATATGGTAATCCTTCTGCAAAGTATAAACTTGGAATCCAAGTCCAGGGAGAGCGAGTTTTTGATTTCATTTTAATTTAAGTTTGAGTTTTGGTGCTCTCACTCTAAGTAAGGGTACCAATATTCATCTCAAGAGCCTCACTTATAGTGCTACTCTTTACATATAATTATATTAAATATATTTTTGCACATCATTAATAATTCTGTCATCTCATTTTCGAAATGAGTTTTTCCTTTTTAGGGGAAAAGGGTGCTTAATAATCATTTTTACCATTTCACCCTTTAGTCTGTCGACAGTTTCCCTTCTAGGGAAACATTCTTCTAGAAACTTCAATTTATGTTGATAGTCTCACTCGAAATGAGGGGACCAATATTTTTTATTGAGAGCCTCACTTAGAGTGAGAATCTCAAAACTAGCCACTAATATCTGTTCTCTAATTCTACTCCCCGAAAATAATGAAACAAAATCTCATCGTATTTGTACCCTTTGGCTCCCATTACTGCTGCTCCAATCTGACAAAGTCCTACTCCATGTCCCCAACCTGCACCAATCAGCACAAATTTAACAGGAATTCCATTAACTTTTTCCTCCTTATCAACAACAAATCCGGAACTATACAAGTGCGATTCAGAAAGTACTTTCCGGATTTCCAATTCTTTCCCGATGATTAATGTGTGTTTGCTACCTACAATTTTTAATTTGATCAACCTGCCAGATTCTCCTCTTTTTATAGGAATCAGATCTAAAATCTGACCAAATTCTTTTCCCGTTTTTCTTTCAATTAAACCTGTTATTTCTTCCTGACTGTATTCTACTTTCCAGCGATAAAAATCAGCAGTTTCCTGATCGTAATCATTCAAAACCTGCGAAAGAACCTCTTTATTGGTTGTATTACAAAATGCTTTTGGAGAAGTTCGAATGAATCGGTCAGCAGCTCTCTCATTTTTCAGGTTCATATCGTATCCCTCAGGTTCCTGAGGATTATCAATCACTGCCTGTAGATATTTGTGATTTATCGGTTCCCATACATTCTCAAAAGTTTCGGCAACACCACCACAACATTTTGAGTAACGTGCATCACAAATTTCACCTTCGCTTGTTAACACCAAACCTCGCGTTTCGTTAATAGCATCAATTACTAATGGAGTCGATTGTTTCGTTATTCCCTGATAGCGCTGACAATGATCGTCGGCACAAACATCAAAATTCATGTGATCTTCTCTGTCGTACCATCGAATATAGGAATTCTCTGTTTCTACTATGCTCTGATATTTCTCTTCTGTTTGCTGCAACTCCTCACCTTTAATTACCTGTGCCATTAACCAGGAACGGGAAATCACTGCGTGGGCTTTCAGCAGTTCAAAACTACTTGTAGCACTCATTTCTGAAGAAATTACACTAATCAGATAATCTTCTAAAGACAAAATATTTATGGCTGTCAACTTTTCGTTTTCACAAATGAAATGCAATTTTCCCTTGAATCGTTGATCCTCTTTACGCTCCCAATGAAATTTTATACCAATGGTGACTCCAAACAAATCGAAGCTTCCTGTTTCGTAATCTTTAGGGATAAAAATCAATTCCGATTCGGTAATTTCATCAAAAAAGATTTTACCATCAATGTATTTTGCTTGTTGCTTACCAGTATATTCTTTTCCGTTTTGTTGAAGTACGTAGGTTTCGTTCAGTTGAAAGGAGATTTCCTTTTCGTACATGATTCCAACTCGTAGTTGTGGTTCCATAATTTATTGGATGTTAGAGTTGGTGCTCTCACTCTAAGTGAGGGTACCAATATTATTTTATTGAGAGTCTCACTTAAAGTGAGACCCTCAGCTCATTCCGATTCAACTTTTATTTTTTCACAAAGCTTCGAAAAAACTTTATCACCAACACAAACCTGATTGAAAATATCTTCAATATCATCTGCTGATTGTTTTTGAATTTGGTGCTCTCACTCTAAGTGAGGGTACCAATATTATTTTATTGAGAGTCTCACTTAAAGTGAGACCCTCAGCTTATTCTGATTCAACTTTTATTTTTTCACAAAGCTTCGAAAAAACTTTATCACCAACACAAACCTGATTGAAAATATCTTCAATATCATCTGCTGTAATTTTCTCAAAATCTTCTTGGCGTGGCGTAATAAAAACTCCTCCAAAATCTACCGAAGCAGGACTAATTAATATTTGATCCTCACCTTCGGCAAAATATTGAGTCGGACGGTGCAATTTTCTTGGGAACAAATGCATTATGTATTTTTCTCCTGTGTAGAAACAAATCACATTTAGCATGGGTTCTTTTTCTTCTGGCTGCAGAATTGAAAAAGATTCATAAAAATCATTTACAATTTTCACCAGTTCTTTTGCTTTTGTCGACTCCACACTAATCATTTTTCGCAAGTAATGATGAAAAGCTCTCACCTCAGTTTCGTTGGATTTCAATAACAACTCGGCTTGTTTTTTCATTGAAAAATATTCCGCTTCTACTGGCATAAACCCGTTACTCCCCGCCTGAAAATGCATGTGATCAGGAGCAGAAGCTCCGCATTTTGGTCCATTGTAAAAAAATGTATACCCTTCCATATCTTTAGCCAAAGAAAGCATACCTTCCAAATTATCCATAAAGGATTGATCAACATGATCGACCTTAAGAATTGTGAAATGTTGAGGAATGATTGGGAAAGGGTTCACCAAAATAACAAAGTCTTTGCCTTGTGCAATTCCTCCCTGCTCAGGTGGCAATTTATCAAGACATAAGAAACAATCGCGATTTTCAATGCTTTTTTGATCAACCTTGGCAGCCGAAGAGCGAATTCTTTCAGGATTAAATTGAACTTTCATCTTAAATCCATCGAAAGAGAATTCTTTCTCCTTTACTTTTTCCAATCCTTTAAAATTCCCGTTGGCAAGAGGCCAATCTCTCACTTGCTGATTAATGAAATCGGTTAAAATTTCTACCGAAGATTTCTCCTTTAACAGATCTTCTATTCTACCTATGCTAGTTGTATTCATTTTCTTCTAATTTTAAATACTCTAAGTATTTTAGGTACTTAGAAACTGTTTAAATTACTCTGGCAACCATGATTCCCGTTTGCAATTTGTTTTTTAACAGCATATCTGCCAAAGGAATATCAGAAATTACAACTTTTTTGGCTTTTGTAGAAGCATGTATCAAATGTAATCTATTGTTCACATAAATGGCAATACCCACATGAGAAACATCCAATCCTTTTATTTTAGTGGTAATGGCAATTAAATCGCCACTTTTAATTTTATCCTCCAGTTTTTGAACATTGGCCTCGGGTATGTAATACAAATCCCTTTGATTGATCTGATTCTCTACTTCCTTTATTTTATCAATCAAGCTAGAATCAGTACTTAAAGCCGAATAGGCATCAACATGATTTGTCATAAAATTGATTTCCTTTTCATAGTTTTCACCGCCAATTTGTTCTGTGATATTTTGAATCAATCCTTTCTTCTCATTTTCGAATAACCAATCTGAAAAATAATGCAACCTGGAACTGTAATCCGTAATTTTACCTTCACGGTAACGATATTCTTCCAGTTTTGTCAGAAAATCAGATTCATTAAAATTCTCACGATTTGCAATAGAAGATAGTACCAAAACATTTTCCAAATAGGTGGTACAATCCAATTCTCTCAGATTCACCACCAATTTTTCATTCCCTTCAGTTTCTAAAGTTCCTCCTACATATGGAGTTTGTAAAAATATTTTAGCAAGTTCCAACAATCGCTCATCTTGTTGTAGTTTCGAGAAAAATCTTGTTGCAGCAATTTCTTTTATGGAATTAAAAATAGCCTGATCTGTGGAATCCGTAAAACTAACTTTGGCCTCCGCTGTTAAAACCTCTTTTTGCGGTGTTTTTCCCTTACAGGAAATTAAAAATACAAGAAGTATTGCAAGTATGAGCAAAGTGTTTCTTTTCATGATATTTCTTTTTTATTCAAACGTAAAGACATCATATGTACAAGTCCATATGGCAATCAGTACAATCATTTTAGCTCTTTTCGCCTTGATGTTTGTTCAGTAATTTTCTAGCTTTCAGTTCAATGGTTCTAATTCTGTCCTTATAGATATTGTGTGCATTCATTTTTTCCACATCTAAAGAGGCATCTGAATTTTCATCCCAACGACGACACAAATAAATTGGATTGTAGATTCTTCCAATCTGATAATTGCGAGAAATGGCCAAACCCAAAGCATAATCTTCTCCATAGTTCACATTAGGAATTGGATTTTTTCGCAAAATTGGTGTATAGAATGCACGAGGAGCTCCCAGCCCATTAATCCGAAGTGCATTGTTTCTTCCATTTTCAGGTGTCCACTCTCGGTGATCAATGATTCCTGGAGGAATTTCTTCCAATTCGAAATTTACCATCTGATAAGTTCCCACTACCATAGCACAATTCTCTTTGTAAAAAGCATCTACCACTTGTTGAATGGTATTTTCGTTAGCATACAAATCATCACTATCCAACTGAATGGCAAATTTTCCACAAGCTTCATGGTTCACCGCTTCGTTCCAGCAACCTCCAATTCCCAGATCTTTTCTTTCAGGAATAACATGAATCAAACGTTCATCTTGCTCTGCATATTTTTTGATGATTTCAGTAGTTCCATCTGTCGAATAATTGTCAACAACAATCAGGTTGAAGTCTATATTTGTTTTTTGAGACAATACAGATTTAATGGCATCTTCAATGGTTTTTACTCTGTTTCTTACCGGAATTACAACAGAAGCTTCTGTTTTAAAATCCTCTTCAGTAAGAGTTACATCAGTAAATTCAGGTTCAAGATATGCCCCTATTCTCTTCAAATGCTCGGTACATGCTTCTTCCATTTCAATTTGAACAACTCGGTTTTTAGGATCCACATAGTCAAAAATCTTCTCTCCCGATTTTCTGGCATCCAATTCCTCTTCGGTATAAAGAACCTCCGGTATTCTCATGAATTCCGATTGTGCAGCAACAGCCAAGCGCAATGCATACAAACCTGCATGTTCAAATTTCTCATCCACATCCTTTGCTGCACTTTTTAGCACATCTGTTTTGTAAAATAAAACCGATCCGAAATTAAAATCATCTCGCAAGCTTCCTTCCTGATAGTCAATAACCGGAATATTCTCAATCTTACCTTCTTTTATTGCTCTGTAATTTGAATACACTAATCCACTATTTGTATCAGATGCAACTTGGTAAAAACGCTTAATAGCCAATTGGCCAAGAGTTAATGCACTCGTTTTTGTGTAAATCAAAACATATTCTGAATCTGTTTTCCCTGCAATTAATTGAATGGTTTTTCCCTTTGTCAAAGTACCACATTTCAAAACTTCTGCACCTTCAATTTCTTCAGAAGTATGACCTAAAATAAATATATTAGATACCAATTCCGATTTCCTCAACTCATTAACAGTAACTGTAGTTTCTTCTTTTGTTCCAAAAGGCAGAAAACATGTAATTTTTGCACTCATATATAAATTTCCTGTTCTAAATTTTTCAAAGTTCAACCAACTTATTGGTATTTTTTTATTCTAAAATTTTATTAGAGATTATAAATCTAAAAAATAAACACGACAAAGTTTTCATTAACTTAAAATCAAACCACACAAGTTTCATGAGAAAGTAAAATAATTTTCAGATTAAAATTCTACTAATTACTTTTAGTGCATACCAATTCATAAAATACCAGAATGATTTTAATTGCAGAAAGTGGTTCTACAAAAACCGATTGGGTTCATATCAATAATAAAGGAATTGAAACCAGAGTACAAAGTTCCGGAATCAATCCATTTTTTCAAGACTCTGAATCAATATACTCTAGCATTAAGCTGCTACAAAAGTTTAAAAATGTTGAGTTAATCTATTTCTACGGCGCAGGGTGTGCCAACGAAGAAAAAAATCAAATTGTAAAAACTGCATTGCTTAAAATATTTCCCGATGCCAAATGTGAAATAAACAGCGATTTGTTGGCTGCTGCCAGATCTTTATGCAAAAATCAAAAAGGGATTGCCTGCATTTTGGGTACAGGTTCAAACTCATGCTATTATAATGGAGAGAACATAGAATACAATGTTTCTCCTTTGGGGTTTATTTTGGGGGATGAAGGAAGTGGTGCTGTGTTGGGAAAAAAATTAATTGCTGATATTTTAAAGAATCAAGCTCCAAAGGATATGATCGAAGCATTTATCGAAAAATATAATCTTCAGGCTGCTGAAATTGTTCAAAAAGTTTACAGAGAAGAATTCCCTAACCGATTCCTGGCTCAATTCACAATGTTCCTGTTTGATTATTTGGAAAACAAATATGTCGATGAGTTGATCGTTAATAGCTTTTCTGAATTTATTGTCAGAAATATCAAACAATATCCTAACAATAATAATTTGCCAGTTCATTTTACAGGAAGTATTGCTTATCATTTTAAAGAACAACTCGAAAAAGCTGCTGTAAAATCAGAAATTCAACTTGGCAAAATTTTAAAAAGCCCTTTAGAGGGATTAATTCAATTTCATTCCAATAAATAAGTCAAATCGATGCCTAAAAAATATGAACCCAAAATAACCGAAGCTCCATCAAATTTTTCCGATCTCGACAAAATGAGCATCAGCAACATATTAACGAGTATTAATCAGGAAGATGGACAAATTCATTTGGCAGTAAAAAAAGTGATTCCGCAAATTGAAAACTTCGTTTCTGTATTGGTACAAAAAATAAAAGATGGTGGCCGATTATTTTACCTGGGAGCCGGAACCAGTGGCAGGCTTGGCGTTCTGGATGCTGCCGAACTTCCTCCCACCTTTGGCGTTTCTGATGATATTGTAATTGGCCTGATTGCTGGTGGTGAAAAGGCACTGAGACATGCCGTAGAATCAGCAGAAGATGACCCGGAAAAAGCATGGAAAGAACTATTGGAATTCAATATTGGCAAGCAGGATACAGTAATGGGCATTGCTGCTTCGGGAACAACACCTTATGTTGTTGGTGGTTTGCAAAAAGCACGAAACAATGGAATTTTCACTGCCTGCATCACTTGCAATACCAATACTCCTCTTTCTTTGGCATCAGATATTGCAATAGAAGTTATTGTTGGCCCGGAATTCGTTACCGGAAGTACACGCTTAAAAGCAGGAACTGCTCAAAAAATGATTCTGAACATGATTACTACAACTTTAATGATTCAACTGGGAAGAGTAAAAGGAAGTAAGATGATAAACATGCAATTGAAGAACAATAAACTGATTGAGAGAGGAATTAAAATGTTAATGGATGAATTGAATTTAAATCAGGAAGAAGCCAAAACACTTCTTTTTCAGCACAAATCGGTAGCGCAAGCAATTAAAAACCATCAAAAAAAATAGGGAAACCATATTGATTTCCCCATTTGAATCATATTTAATGCGTTGTTTGTTTTATTTCTTCAACAACTCAGCATAATGCTTGTAAAACAATGGAATTGTGTTAATTCCATTAAAGAATTGCTCTAGCGGATAGTTTTCGTTTGGCGAGTGAATTGCATCGCTTTCCAAACCGAATCCCATCAACACCGATTTAATTCCCAAAATCTCTTCGAAAGAAGAAATGATTGGAATAGATCCACCTGAACGAACAGGAACCGGACGCTTGCCATAAACTTCTGTATAAGCTTTTTCAGCAGCAATATATGCCGGAAAATCAATAGGACAAACATATCCCTGGCCACCGTGTAATGGAGTAACTTCAACTTTAACACAATCAGGAGCAATAGCTTCAAAATGCTCTTTGAAAAGAACAGAAATCTTTTCCCAATTTTGGTTTGGAACCAAACGAGTAGAAATTTTAGCGTGTGCTTTTGATGGAAGTACTGTTTTAGCACCTTCGCCAATGTAACCACCCCAAATACCACAAACATCGAATGATGGACGAATACCTGTGTGCTCCGAAGGAGTATATCCTTTTTCACCTGCTAATGCTTTCACATCAATTGCTTTTTTGTACTCTTCCTCATCAAATGGAGCTTCAGCCATCATCGCTCTTTCTTCTGCTGATACTTCAATTACATCATCGTAAAATCCAGGAATGGTAATATGGCCATTCTCATCAACCATCTCTGTAATCATTTTAGCCAATACGTTGATTGGGTTGGCAACAGCACCACCGAACAATCCTGAATGAAGATCGCGATTTGGACCAGTTACCTCAACCTCCCAATACATTAAACCACGAAGGCCTGTTGTAATAGATGGTATATCCGGAGCAATCATTCCAGTATCAGAAACCAAAATCACATCTGCCTGTAACATTTCCTTGTTATCTTCGCAAAATTTAGGAAGGTTTGGCGATCCAACTTCTTCTTCACCTTCAATCATGAATTTCACGTTACATGGCAGACAGTCGTTTTTCACCATATATTCGAAAGCTTTCGCGTGCATGAAAGCCTGTCCTTTATCATCATCAGCACCACGAGCCCAAATTTTACCATCTTTAATTACCGGTTCAAAAGGATCTGTATCCCACAAATCGATAGGATCAACCGGCATTACATCCATATGGCCGTAAACCATTACAGTTGGCAAACTTGGATCGATAATTTTCTCACCGTATGTAACAGGATTTCCTTCTGTTTCCATCACTACCGCTTTGTCAGCACCAGCCTCAAGCATTAACTTCTTCCAGCATTCAGCTGCTTTGTACATGTCTGGCTTATTCGCTTCAATCGAGCTAATAGATGGAATTCGAATTAATTCGAACAATTCCTCAAGGAATCTTTCCTTGTTCTCTTCGATATATGATTTAATATTCTCCATATTAAAAGTGTGTTTATTGGATTTAAATATTTTCGGAAGGTAAATATACAATAGATCACGAGAATACAAATATGATATCGTAAGATTTATAGCAAATTAAATTTTGTATTTGTGCAAATAAGAGTGATTTTTTTGATTTTAAAAAAAAGAGAATCCTGAATTAGATCTTACAATATCCTTATAAAACAGAAAATGTTAGAAACTGGTTTTATAATTAGCTATATAAGTTGGGAATGTATATTTTGCAGGTCAAACTTTAACGTGATGCAGCTAAAATAGAGGATTAGTTTATCTTCGTTTTTTCTTTTATAAATTAATCTGAAATCTGTCAAGTTATTTTAGGGAATTACAACTAAAAAAGAATATTTGATAATTCAAAAAGTGAATTTTTTGCTTTCATTAAATAATAACGGAGTGAAAAAGCATTTTTTTGACCTTTCATTAAATAATAATTGTTTGAAAAAGCATTTTTTAGCTTTTCATTAAATGATAAAAGGTCGAAAAATGATTTTTTAATCTTTCATTAAATGATAATTGTATGAAAAACTGATTTTTTGAGTTTTCATTAAATGATAATTGTTTGAAGAATCCATTTTTAGTTTTTAACTAAATAGGCATTGCAAAAAAATAAAAAAAGCTTTACCTAAATAGGAATTGTAAGTTTGTTGCTATTGTTTGAATAGATTAGGCAATAACTCGAAAAATGAATAAATATAATTTAAGTGATCTTTTCTGCCAGATCCGAGAGAAACATAAATTATGAAAATAAGCATCATAGGAATATCAGATTTAACACCTGATTTTACAAAGAAAGAGTTGGCTCTGATTCAATCGGGAAAATATTTTGCAGGGGGAAGTCGTCACCGTGAATTGGTAGGAGATTATCTGCCAGTACAACACCATTGGCATGATATTGTTGTGCCACTGTCAACACTGTACGATGCCATAAACCATTCCAACAGCGATTGGATTGTGTTTGCTTCGGGCGATCCATTGTTTTATGGAATCGGCATTACTTTGCAGCGCGAAATTCCCAATGCAGAGCTTGATATTCTTCCTGATTTTAATTCACTGCAATTGCTGGCACATCGTTTTAAATTGCCCTATGGCGAGTTTCAAACCATAACGCTTACCGGCCGATCTTTCGAGCGATTCGACCAAGCATTGATTAGAGGTCAGGAGAGAATGGGAATCCTAACCGATAGAAAAAATACGCCTAAAAGTATTGCTGAGCGAATGTTACGATATGGATATTCGAATTACAAAATGTACTATGGCGAACGCTTAGGAGGCGAAAGAGAATTGGTAAAGGAGTTGAGCTTGAAAGAAGCATTGTGTTTGGATTTTAATCATCCGAATTGTTTTTATCTGGAAAAAACAGATGATTCAATTCCTAAAAAAGGAATTAAGGAAAGTGATTTTGAACCCTTGGAAGGTCGTCCCAAAATGATTACCAAAATGCCAATTCGTTTGGCTACGCTTGCGCTGATGGAATTGCAAAACAAAAAGGTATTTTGGGATGTGGGAGCATGCACGGGAAGTGTTTCCATCGAAACTCGATTGAACCATCCGCATTTAAAGGTGAAATCTTTCGAGATTCGCGAAGAGTCCAGAGGAATTATTCAGCGCAATACAGAAACTTTCCAAACGCCGGGAATCGATATTTTTATTGGTGATTATTTGCAAACCGATAAAACCGATATAGAAAAACCAGATGCAGTATTTGTTGGCGGTTATGGTGGAAAAATGGATGCAGTACTGGATGATATTCATTTGTACTTATTAGAAGGAGGAATCATAGCTTTTAATTCGGTGAGCGAAAAAAGCAAATTGGGATTTAAGCAATGGTGCGAAACCAATTCTTATCACATAAGGCATGAAATGCTGGTGAGTGTAGATGAATTCAACCCGATTACAATATTGGTTGCTGAAAAATTGAAAAAAATTAGATATATGCTTTGAGGGTCTCACTTCAAGTGAGGCTCTCAATAAAAATATTGAATTCTCTCCTTTTAGGGGAGATGGCGACAGCCAGAAGGGTGCTTTTTGATTATATTTTTCTTATTTCACCCTTTTGTCTGTTGACATTTTCCCTATAAGGGAAAAACTCATTTTGAAAATGAGTAGATAAAGTAAATTATTAGTATCCTGACTTAGAGTCAGAACACCAAATTAAAATCTGCGAGAATCAGCGCATTTAATCAGCGAAGATCAGCGAGAAATAATAAAGATCTCTGAAATGAGGCACACAATAAAATATTGAAATTCTCCTTTTTTAGGGGAGATCCCGACAGGGAGAGGGATG
>JAOARS010000483.1 GCA_025210415.1 Marinifilum sp.
CTTATAAACTTGATGGCATTCCGCGCTTTTTGGTTTTCGCCCACAATGGGTTGATTGTTGATGTTTTTGCTGCCCGTCCTTCCGATCCAAAATTGGAAGATCTGATACGGAGCAATATTTAATGCGAATCAAGAATTGAAACAGAGAATGAATTGACGCTGATTTTTAAGATTTTATATGATTTGTTATGATTTAGTTTGTTGAATACTGCAATAAATGGGGCTGTCTCAAATAGATGAAACAGCTCTTTCATATTGTACTATTTTCTAAAATGGCTCATTTTGCATTTAGAATAATACATTTTACTTCGACAATAAAAGCAAGTAAAGTAAGTATTCCTTATCTTTAAGCTCTTCTCTTAACTTTAATATTCCTCTTCTCAATTGAGTTTTAATTGTGTTGATTGATACACCCAATTCAGCAGCAGCCTCTTTGTATTTCATGTCTTGAACGATCACACATTCCACAACATTTCGGGTTCCCTCAGGTAAATTTGCAATTGCCTGCTTAATTCTGTTAATACCTTCTTCACTCAGGTTTTCTGCGTTTTTTTCTGCAATATCAGCCTCAGGTAAATCGTTCCACTCCATTAGAATATCCGACTTTCGTATTTTGTTGATACTCGCATTTTTCACCATTGTAAAAAGATAATTCTTCAAAGCTGAATAAGATTTAACCTGATGGAACAATTTCTTATCCCAGAACTTAATAAATTGTTCCTGCACAGTATCTTCCGCAGAATGTTCGTTTTTCAGATACATTTCTGCCAAAATTACCAATGGCTTATAATAGAGATCGAACAAAAGTAGTAAACCTTTCTGCTTATGCCCCTGAAGCAGATCTAGTATTTTTTCATCTTCTAATGACATGTAATGATTTGAAATTCATGTTAAAAAGAAAAAAGGAGATGCAAATGTAATGGTAGTATATTTCCTCTTCTAAGGTTAAAAGTAATAACATAAAAGTGAATGTGCAAAATTACATTTTGTGAAAAGACCTGCTAAAGTTGATAAAATCAAACTTGAAGGATGTTTGTTTGTGTCTTAACAACTAGTAAGTTATGGGTGGAAGTAGTGAGGGATATATTTTTTTTGAAAATATTTTGAAACAGCGTCACCCTTTTTTAAAAAACTTGTGTTAATAGGTCAAATGGGCAAATATGAATAAAAATGAAGATATCAATCAGGATTTGATTGATTACATTAAAAAGGAAGCAGATACTGACCAGATTAAAAGGGTAGAAAAATGGATTGGCGAAAATGAATCCCACCGAAAAGAATATCGTCGGTTGATAAATGTCTTTTATAAAGTAAAATCTACTGCCAAGTGGGATCGAATTAATCAGGATAAAGGAAGAAATGTAATTGAGAATTATTTGAAGAAACAGAGAAAATTACAGATTTTCAGATATGCAGCTGTTGCTGCCTCTGTTGCTTTACTAATCTCCTTTGGCCTGGTTTTCTATGTAAATCATCTTGAAAAAGAAATGAAACAATTGCCTTTGTCCGAATTATCCTCGCCTGGAGAATTTAAGGCAAGCTTGATCTTAAGCAATGGTGAAACCATTGTTTTATCGGAAAACACACGCGATTCGTTAAGTGATGCCGGGAAACCAATTGACCATGAAGTAGATGAGGGAATTAATTATCAGTCCAAGGCAGAAACTGTTGTTGATTCTTTGGTTTATAATATTTTGAAAGTAGCACGCGGTGAAGAATACAAAGTTGTATTGGCCGATGGATCTATGGCTTGGTTGAATTCAGAATCGGAATTGAAATATCCGGTAGCTTTTATTGGCAACAAGCGAGAAGTGTTTGTGAAAGGAGAAGTTTATTTCGAGGTTACATCAGATAAAGAGAAAGAATTTATTGTACATGCAGCCGATGTACAAACCAAAGTGTTAGGGACAGAATTTAATGTGATGGCATATGATGATGAAGAAAATATAGAGGTGACATTGGTTGAAGGAAAGGTAAATGTGAAGGCAGGTACTGAAAACAAAACCATATTGCCAGGCAAGCAAATTGCGATTGATAGAGGCAGCTTAGCAATGAAAGAAAATGCAGTTGATACCAAATTGTATTCCTCATGGAAAGATGGAATTATTTATTTCGACGAGATGAGTATGGAGAAACTTTGCCAGAAATTGAGTCGTTGGTATAATATCGATTTTGTATTTGAGGAGGAACGATTAAAATATTATGCCTTTACAGGTGCAGTAAAGAAAAAACTACCGATAGAATTTACACTTGATTTTTTAAGAACTACCTCAAATTTGAAATTTACAGTACAAGGTAAAAGAATAATCGTGTTTGAAGTAAAACACCGTAAATAGAAAACCGAATCGTGCTTGCAACACAACCCGGTTAATAGATTATAAAAATAATAACCCAGATTAATTACAAAAGTATGAGAAAAAAACTTTACGATTGGCTCATTGTCTTTAGAAATGAGTACAAGTTGAAACTAAGAATCCTGTGTTTATCAGGTATCATTTTATTTGTTTCGGGATTGCAGGTGAATGCAGCACCTCAGCAAGAAAAACTGAATTTGAATACTTCAAAAATGACCTTTAAGGAAATTTTTAAGGAAATTCAGAAACAGACTGGCTATGTGGTAATGTATAACAATGCCGACTTAAATAAGAACGAACGGATTGAGGTCGGTTTTAATAATGTAGAGCTGTCTGATGCTCTAACTCGTATTTTGGCTGAAAAAGGGCTAAGTTTTCAGGTGAAAGAAGACTTTATTATCCTGGAAAGAAATAAGGCTCCCAAAGCATTACAAAATAAACAAGAAAAGAAAACCATTAAAGGAAAAGTAACCGATAAAGGCGGAGTTCCTCTTCCTGGCGTATCTGTTGTCGTTAAAGGCACCACTATGGGTGTTGCTACAGATATTGATGGGAATTATTCATTGGATATTGAACAGGAGAGTGCGGTTTTGATATTCTCTTTTGTAGGAATGCTATCGCAGGAAAGAAACTATACAGGCCAATTGCTAATTAATGTTGAACTTTTACCAGATACCGAAGGGTTGGAAGAGATTGTTGTAACAGGTTACCAAACCATTTCGAAAGAAAGAACAACAGGCTCCTTTTCAGTTATTTCTGCACAAAAGATGGAGGATAAATTAGATCATGATATTCTTGATAAATTGGAAGGTTCGGTTGCCGGGCTTACTACCTTTAACGGATCAACAACCATTCGCGGCCTTTCCACACTAAATGCCGAAAGCGAACCATTATATGTTGTAGATGGATTTCCGATCAGTTCAATTGATCAGGTTAATGCAAATGACATTGAAAATATTTCTGTGTTAAAAGATGCAGCCGCTGCCTCAATTTGGGGAGCACGAGCATCTAACGGAGTAATTGTTGTAACAACCAAGCGAGGCAAACAATCAAAAGGAACTTGGAATTATAGATTCAACTATAAAACTGGCGAAAAAAGAGATTATTCATATTTAGATCGTTTAGGTGCAAAGGGAATGGTCGATTTTGAAGTAGAAAGCTTTAAGGATAAAAATTTTTCGTGGGATAATGTTCAGGCAGGTAAACTACCATACTCAAAAGTGTATGGGGTGTTGTACGATCTGGAAAGAGGAGCTATAAACAAAACCGAAGCCGACAAAAAATTAGATCTGCTGAGAAATAGCGACAATGCCTCTCAAATTAAAGATCTGTTTTTGGCCAGGCCTGTGAGTCAAGAACACCAGTTGAGTTATGGCATTGGTAATGATTCGCACCGAATGTTTACATCCATAAATTATATTGACGAAAAGGATTACATTAAAAACAACACCGAAACAATTAAATTTACCTTAAAAGATGATTTCAAGGTAAATGACAAATTACATTTAAACCTTGGAGTTGCGTTTAACCTGAAAAAATGGAACAGTTCGAATATATCTACAGATTGGTTTGATTATAAGCCTTACGAGCAATTTGTTGATAAGGATGGCAAACCAAGTGCTGTAAGCCACCCAAGAAAAAACAAGGAAGAAATTGAATGGTTAAAACAGGCAGGACTTTACGATGAAACATACATTCCTCTTAATGATATTGAAATGTACGATCACAATACCGAAGACACCTATGCCAAGTTGAATGTTGGATTAAACTACAAAATTCTCGAAGGCCTGAATTTTGATGTAAAATATCAATTGCAAAGAACCAATTTTATAAGAAAAGATTATGCTGACGAGAATTCGTTTAAAATGCGTAGAATGATTAACGAATTTGCTCAAATTGACGGAAATGGTAAAATAACCTACAATATACCACAAGGCGGACGCTATTTGGAAGCCAGAGGTAAGGGCAGAGATTATAATTTACGCGCTCAGTTAAATCTTGATAAAACTTTTGGGAATCATGATTTTATCGCTTTGGCAGGAGCCGAAAGAAATGAAATAGCATACAATGCCAATCAAGTTGAAAAATTTGGATTCAATCCCCTAACATTAAAATACACATCGCTTGATTTGGAAAAGTTAAGAAGAGGTGTGCCCAATACAGCAACAGGGAGCCCAACAGAAAAATATGATGAGACTCGGGAAAACATTTTTACAGATAAAAAACAAAGATTTGTTTCGTTTTATTCGAATTTTGCATACAGTTATAAGCACAAATACAATTTAACGGCCAGTGCTCGTGTTGATCAGACAAATTTATTTGGAACAGACAAAAAATACAGGTATAAACCCTTATGGTCGATAGGTACAAGTTGGAAAATTTCAGAAGAAAACTTTTTTAAAAATAACTTGATCAACTATTTACAGGTGCGTTACACCTATGGTGTTAATGGTAATGTAGCCAATGAAAACGGCCCATATGTAGTTCTTTGGACAGGCTTTAACTCCAAAATAAATAAGGAATACAATAGCATCCGATCTCCAAGAAATGATAAGTTGAGGTGGGAAGAAACATCCACTCAAAACATCGGAGTTGATTTTGGCCTATGGAACAGTCGATTAAGTGGTTCCGTTGATCTGTACAAAAGAAGATCCAAGGATTTGCTGGCCGAAACACAATTAAATCCTTTAGTTGGGTTTTCTGTGGCAACAATAAATACCGGAAATATCGATAATGATGGGATTGAATTCCAATTAAACTCAACCAACATTAGAACCGGAAATTTTGAATGGAGAACTAACTTTAACCTTGCTTATAACAAAAGCAAAGTAAAAAAGGTAAACCAAGAGCAAGATGGTTCGTTTTTTAGGGTTGTAAAAGATATAAATGTTGAAGGATATGAAGCAAACAGCCTGTTCTCTTACCGTTGGGCAGGATTAAATGATATGGGAGCCCCACAGGTATATAATGAAAAAGGAGAAGCTGTGGCAGATGAGGAGATGGATGATTTGAATGCATTGGTTCATAGCGGAACAATTCTACCTGTTTATTCCGGAGGATTAACAAATCATTTGAAATACAAAAACTGGTCTATGTCTTTTCTTTTTATATATAATGGAGGGCATAAAATGCGAAATGATGTAGCATCTCCCGAAAATACGAATCACAAAGACATTGCCAATAGGTGGAAAAAAAGTGGAGATGAAACAACAACCCATATTCCTGTGTACAATCCTAAATTTACCGATAACAAACTAAGGGCAAGATTTTGGGAAAAATCAGATTACAATATCCTCGATGCCTCATACTTAAAGTTAAGGTATGTAACACTTTCATATAATTTGCCTGATAGCTTAATAAAGAAATTGAACTTGACCAATGTGAGGTTTAATTTGCAGGCGAAAAACCTATTTTATTGGGCGGCTAATAAAGAAGGGATCGATCCCGAAGCACATCACCTGGCATATGGAATAAGAACACTTTCCGTTCCAAAATCCTTTACTTTTGGATTAAACGTAACATTTTAAAATCTACAATAATGAAAAAAAATATAATATATAGTTTTTTAGTCCTGTTGCTACTGTCGGCATGTGACGATTACCTGGATATAAGGCCTAAAGGAAGATTAATACCCGAAAAAGTTCAGGATTACGAGAAAATGCTGAATGGCCCGAGATTGTTAATAAACTCCACCCCAATTTTGGAGATTTTAGGAGATAATGTTTGGCCAAGAGATGCATACCCGTGGTACTCAGATGAAGAAAAAAGAGCATATCAATGGGCCGATTACATTTGGAGTGCAGAGGTATCCACGCCCATGAATGATGCATACGAAAGAATTTTTGTGTACAATACGATAATCAATAATATTGACGATGCTATTGATGCAACTAATTCAAACACCAAACCAGTAGTTGCCGAAGCCCGTTTAGCCCGTGCCTGGGAATATTTTTATTTGGTAAACATGTATGGCAAACATTTCGACAAAAAAACATCTGCAGCCGATTTAGGAGTGGTGTTGCTTACCAAAGATGATATTACCCAAACCATACCGGAAAGGTCTACGGTAAAAGAAGTTTATGATTTTGTAATAAATGAGATTGTTGAAATTGCAGATGATTTACCGGAAGAGAGCAATGCGATTAGAATGAATAAAACAACTGCTTATGCCATACTTAGCAGAGCTTACCTTTATCAGGGAGAATGGCAAAAATGTGCCGATGCAGCTTCGGTAGTTTTAGGTAAGAAAGCCGATTTACTTGACTACAACGAGGTGTCATTAATAAGAGGTAGCGTATACAGAGGGTTAGAGAATTTCCCTCAAACCGAGGATAACCCGGAAAATATATTAGTAAGGGCTTTCCCGTTATATGGCGGAGTTACTACTTATGCATCAGCCAGTGCCATTACCTTGTTTGATGACAATGATTTGAGATGGACCTTGTTTTTTACAAACAAAAATTATTTCGGCGACCCATTGGGCGATGGAATTTACTTCTACTTCCGAAGATCGATATGGACTAATGTGGGTTTATCTGTTCCGGAAATATTATTAAGCAGGGCAGAAGCTTATGTCCGGTTAGGAGGTGAATCTAATAGGAACAAAGCTATGCAAGACGTCAACCTGTTAAGAAACGTGTTAAAAATGATAATTATGCCGACTTAACAGCTGTGGACGATGATACTGCATTAAAATTAACTTTGGATGAAAGAAGACGAGAGGCTATGTATAACGGATTGAGATGGTTCGATTTAAAGAGGCTGAATAAAGATCCGAGGTTTAAAAAAGATCTTTCCAGAGAAATTGAGGGAGAAACCTTTACTTTACCTGCGGGTGATAACCGTTATGTTTTAGCATTTCCCAGGAATATATTGTTCTTTAATGAGCATATAACACCTAATCCAAGATAATTAGGTTCAATTTTTATAAAAAAACCTTTTTAGCGAGAAGCTAGAAAGGTTTTTTTATTGAAACTTTCGGATCACAATGTTTTTTATTTTAGCCCATTTATTATCGCATTTGGTATTATACCGATTGCATAATGAAATGAGCCTTATCTTTGTTTCACTCGAAAGGTTCAACCATTATTACATCGGCATACCAAATAATCAATATAGCTCACTTCATTTTCAAAATGGTATTATTAGCATGTACACACAGGTGTAATGCCAATAGATAATCACTGTCAGTTGCCAACGAAGTGATTCTCGAAAAATTTTGCGAAAATGAGAAAATAAGCAACAAATTGATATTATGCATACATTTTTCTTGATACTTGTGTCTTGAATTTTGATACTTTTTAATTATTAATGGGAAAAACTAATTCTATTATAAATACTTACAGTTTAGGCTTAGATCGAACTCACGTTAAATATGATTCATAATATCAAGAAATTGTATATACAATACTTCATTAATGTTTTTAACTGTCAGGTTTATAGTAATTTAAATGCTCAAGGTGTGATTTTGTAATAAGTTGTTCTTGAGTGTCTTGCAAATCAAACTAATGGCCAATGACTAAAAACTAACGAACTGTTAAATATAGATTCTATGTAAAAAATTTAATTCCTAATTCACCCATATTTTATTTTTCTTGTGTAATTTGATAAGGATTTTAATACCCACTAACCAAGTTGTCGCGCTTAATACTAAATAAAATCAATTTTGAGCAACTGTTTAAAGATCATTAC
>JAOARS010000484.1 GCA_025210415.1 Marinifilum sp.
GCTTAAATCTTGATTCGAATTATGATATAAAAATTGATATACAGAAGTGCTTTCATGTGTTAAATTTTATCAGTAATCATTAATAACATAGCTTTTAAAACACAAAAACATATTCTGTTCAAATTATTTTATAAAATTTTAATATAATTTCATTTCGTCATCCAAAAAACTTATTTTTAAAAAGTGAATTATAGGGAAGCCAAAAATGAATAAAGCCAAAAATAAAACCATCCTTGTTGTAGAAGATGAAGAGTTTAATCGCATTTACTTCGAAGAATTGCTTAACCAAATAAAATGTAAGGTTATAGTTGCCAATAATGGTATTGAAGCAATTGAAGTTTGCCAAAAAAATCCAAAAATCGATTTGGTCTTAATGGATATTAAAATGCCATTAATGAATGGATATGAAGCTACAAAAGAAATTAAAAAATTAAGGCCAAACTTACCGATTATTGCCCAAACTGCATTCGCCCTTTTAGGAGATAAAAAGAAATCTTTAGATAATGGCTGCGACGATTACGTTGCAAAACCAGTAAAAAAGGATGTCTTAATTAAACTTATCAATAAACACCTTCAGTAAAAGGAAAAATTCAATATTATTTAAGATTTTATAACATTCTTCCTCTTGTATTTCAGACAAAAAAGTATTTTATTTATTATCATCTGAAATACAAGAGAAAGAGTGATATGAGAAGAAAAATTAAAAGTGTTTTATTTATACTTAGCATTGCAATTATAATTATTGCAGTTAGTATTGTTGTTCTTCTCCACAAAATGCGATCTACATTTAATGATCAAAACGTAATTGACGAATTACTTGCCCAAAACGTAACTGCAAAAACTGAATTTGTAAATTTTGGCAACTATACAATCCATACCAAATATGTCGGTAATTTGTCTCTTCCTAAAGTGCTATTTATTCATGGTTCGCCTGGTTATTGGTTCGATTTCAAAAAAGTATTTGCCGATCAGGAACTGAGCAAAAAATTTTGCTTGATATCATTCGATCGTCCGGGTTACGGCAAAACTACTGTTCCAACAATGGAAAGTTTGTCGAACCAGGCAAGAGTTGTTGCAAAAGTGTTGGAACACTACTCACATCACAACGAAAAAAGTATTGTATTGGGCCATTCCTTTGGTGGCGCAGTACTTGAACAGTTGCTTATAGATTTTCCGGATAAAATAAAGCATGCAATATATGTTGCTCCTTGCCTTTCTCCTAAATATCAGGAGGCCAAATGGTATAACGTTTTGGCTGCCGGCGGAATTCCTCAAAGAATAATTCCTCATGAACTTAAAAGTAGTAATCTGGAAATGATGGCTTTATCGGGTTGTTTGGTGAAAAACGAAGCTTTTATTTCTAAAATTGATATTCCAACTACATACAAGGTAAAAAAGATGTTTTAGTACCATTTCAAACTTTAGCTTATTATAAAAGTTATCATACAAACATTAACGCTCTTTTACTGGATGATTTGAATCATTTTGTGCCATGGTCGCAACCTGATTTAATTATTGAAACCATAAAAGAAGTACATAACAGTACAGATTACAATGAAATCGAATAGATATGAAACGAACATGTAAATTTTAATCTTAAAAACTACACACAAAATTATGATTAGAATTTTATGTGACAATAACGATAAATTTTAAATCATGAAACAAGTAATATTATTTATAGGTATATTAGTTTTTACAGGAATTAACGTAAATGCGCAAAAAGCAATGACAAAAGACAAATACAATACTCTTACCGAAGCAGAGAAAAGAGTAATAATTCATAAAGGAACAGAATATCCGGGTACCGGAAAATATTTAAAAAACAAAGCAGATGGTGTATATACTTGCAAACAATGTAATGCTGCTTTATATAACTCAACTGACAAGTTTGAATCACATTGTGGTTGGCCAAGCTTCGATGATGAAATTGAAGGTGCTGTAAAAAGAATTCCTGATGCTGACGGAAGAAGAACGGAAATAGTTTGCGCCAATTGCAACGGACATTTGGGACATGTATTTATTGGAGAAGGCTTTACGAAAAAGAATACCAGACATTGCGTAAACAGCATTTCTTTGAATTTTATTCCAAAAGAAGAACTAAAAAAGAAATAGAGTTATTAAGAAACTGTTTAAATCAATTTCAATAAAAGAGTTTTCAGAAGAAAACTCTTTTTTTATGTCTGAATAATTGCAAAAAAACATATCTTCGCGAAACAATTAAATATTTCACACTTTTAGTTAATATTTGTGAAATATTTAACTTTATTGATTCAACTTCTTTCCCAATTTGTAAGAATAAAGACAAGAATTAATAATAAAAATATTGTAAGTTTACAATTAACAATTGCTATAAACCTATTAAACTCTATTGCGATGAATCTAAATTTTCTTGAGATCGTTTCCGCCTCTATGGTACTTTTTGCAGTTATCGATATTATCGGATCTATCCCAATTATATTAGATTTAAAGAAAAAAGGTGGACAGATTGAAGCTTTAAAAGCAACTTTAGTAGCATTAAGCGTACTTATTATTTTCACTTTCCTTGGTGAGAAATTATTAGGTATTTTTGGAGTTGATATTTCAAGTTTTGCCATTGCCGGTTCCATTATTCTATTCATTATGGGTGCCGAAATGGTAATGGGTATTGAGATTATTAAATACGATGGCCCAAGTGGCGTTTCAATTGTACCCATTGCATTTCCGCTGGTAGCTGGTGCAGGATCTTTTACAACTGTTTTGGCTTTGCGTGCCGAGTATGCAGTTGAAAACATCATTGCTGCAATAATTCTAAATCTTGCTTTTGTTTATTTGGTATTAAAATCGACCAATTTAGTGGAAAGAGTACTTGGCGATGGAGGAATTCATATTCTCCGTAAAGTATTTGGAATTATTCTTTTAGCTATTTCAGTTAAACTTTTCATGAGTAATGTTGCCATTCAAATTCACACCTTATTTCCTTTTCTTAAAGAAACTTTACAACATTCATAACTTAACATGAATTCGGGCTAAGCCCTACAATTTAAATATCTGGTAATTTGTAAGTCGATACAATAAATAAAGAAAGTTTTCAGCTGTTTGCCCTTAGCTGTTGATATTGATTTTTTAAGGAATAGGGCTAAAAGCTTGTTGAATAAAAATTCATATCATTCAATTAACCAAGCCTTTGACTGAACATCCTTACATCGAACTAATGTTAATTAAATGTGTTTATTGCAATTTTTTATTGTTCTTCTACTAACTTTGCAGAATATCAAGCTCAGTATAATTTGCAACAATAATGCACGACATTACATTTATACAAATTGTTCTTTGCAGCATTGTAATTCTATCGGCAGCATTTATTAAAGGAATGACCGGATTTGGATTTGCACTGCTTGCGGTACCTTTTCTTTCATTGATATTTCCAATGCAGGTTTTGGTTCCGGCAATGAGTTTGTTCAACCTGATTACCAGCCTTGTAATTCTGTTTAAATTGCAAGAAAAAATAAAGGCTAAACTGTTTATTCCAATGTTTATTGCTAGTTTGGGAGGAATTCCATTAGGCGTTTACGCTCTTGAATTTATGAGCAGTGAAAATTTACGGCTTGTTACAGGAATTCTTGTAATCATTTTCTCAATTAGAATGTTGGGAAAGGTAAGATTAGCCAAACGCTTTCGCAGATACCCAATTGTATTTGCAGGTTTCGTAAGTGGAATTTTAGGTTCATGCATATCTGTTGGTGGCCCTCCCTTGGTTATTGCAATGAATCGAAAAGGATATTCAAAAAACCACTTTCGCGGTGTATTTGCTTGGTTTAGTACATTCTCCTCTTTCTTTACAACAGCTGCTTTTATCATGAAAGATATGATTCAAACAGAATCAGTAAATCTGGCTTTATTGTGTTTGCCGATTCTATTTTTTGGGTCGCATTTGGGTTCAAAATTTTCGGGTAAAATAGAGCCTGAAAAATTCCGAAAAATGGTGATTAGTATCAATATTGTAACAGGAGTTTTTATTGTTGTATCGAGCTTAATTCATCAGTAATTACTTTTGCAAAGCATACAACAACTGTATTTCCTCATCCCAGTTTTCAGAATCAGGAGTTTCAAGTACCATTGGAATATGATCAAATCTTTTATCATTCATTAAAAATGTAAAAGCATTTAATCCTATAAAACCTTTCCCAATTAATTCGTGTCTGTCAAGCTTGGTTCCCAATTCTTTTTTAGAATCGTTCAGGTGCATTCCCTTTAAGTATTTAAATCCGATGATTCTCTCAAAGTCATCAAAGACTTTTTGAAAACCTTCTGCCGAAGAAATATCATAACCTGCAGTAAAAACATGGCACGTATCAATACAAACTCCTACCCGCTCCTTGTCTTTAACCTGATGAATGATTTCTGCAATTTGCTCAAAAGTAAATCCTAAATTACTACCTTGCCCTGCAGTATTCTCAATTACTGCGCATACTTCTTTTGTTTTATCTAAACTAATATTTATCGATTCAGCAATGGTAGTCAAACATTTTTCAACTGATACTTTCTTTAAATGGCTTCCAGGGTGAAAGTTCAAGCGATTTAATCCCAATTGTTCACAACGCTGCATTTCGTCCAAAAAAGCCATTCGGGATTTTTCCAATGCCGTTGAATCGGGATGACCCAAATTAATCAGATAACTATTATGAGGAAGAATTTGATCAGGATTATATCCATATTTTTCACAGTTTACCCTAAATTCCAGAATATTTTTATCGCTTAATGGTTTTGCGTTCCACTGCCTTTGGTTTTTTGTAAACAAAGCAAAGGCCTTGGCTCCAATTTTATGAGCATTTAAAGGTGCATTTTCAACTCCTCCGGCTATACTTACATGTGCTCCTATATATTTCATCTGTTTAGTTTTATTACCCAGAACAAATATTCCCGGCAATTATCAAAAAAACTCACGCAAATTAGTTCGTGAGTTTCTTCCTATTTATAACTTTCTCTACATTTCAAAATCTTCAACATCAACTCCATTCACTGAACGCTTTCCTCGTTTTTGCTTGTAGTTATTGATTTTGTAACTCAAATTTAAACGAAATACAGGTGAATTCATTTCAAACTTGTTAAAATTATAAAATCCTTCTCCCAAGTATTCAGTTTCATGTTTAAAAGTTCCCAGTACATCACGTACCTGGAAAGTAGCCGATAGTTTGCGATTGAAGAAATCTCGCTTTAAGGCTAAAGATGTTGTTAAAAACCCTGCTCGTTCACCTTGTGCCCAATTGGTTGGTGATTGATAGTTGATATTCATTTGAAGCCTTGTTCTCTTATCAAATATAAAGGTTGAATTGTTTCGAAGACTCCAATTAAAGCTTTCAGTAGAAAAATCCTGAAATACACTTTCTCCAAAGGCATTTTCTGTTTCAAAATTTCCTTCAGTTTTGTAATGATATGCATTACCAATTAAATCGTTCTTAAACCACTTGGCAAAACTCAAATTTAAAGTTGCTTCAATACCAAACGAGTAATCTTTTCCAACATTGGCAACACTACTCAACATTACATTTTCCTGGTAAACAGTTCTGATTCTTTCTACTTTATTATGAGTTACCTTATAGTAAGATTCTACCGAAATTGCCTGATCACCAAATCGTTTCATATACCCCAATTCGTAAGAATCAATATATTCCGGATCCAAATCAGGATTTCCCTGACGAACATTATAAGCATCTGTCCAAGTGATAAAAGGTTCAAGGTAATAACCTCTTGGCCTGTCAATTCTTCTGGTATAACTTGCCATTAACTGATTTCTTGCTCCTAAATCAAATTGTGCATGAATTGTTGGAAAGAAATCCCATCTGTTAATCTTAAATTTCTCTGCTTCACCACTATAATCTACTTCACGATTTGTATGTTCTGTTCTAAATCCTATCTGGTATCCCAAAATACCTTCTTTATCAGCAAAAGTTGCATACAATCCATGTACACTTTTGTCGTAGGCCACATCATTACTGAACTCAGGTTGAAAATCATAATTGTCTGTTGCAGTATTGTATTCAAATCTTCTGGTATCTGCTTCACTTGAACGAATTTGTCCCTGATATCCAAACTCGAACTTTCTATCCTTACCCATAGGAAATGTGTAATCGGAACGAATCTCTATTCTTTGTCCCGGCCCTTCTTCAGTAGAGCGTTGACCAGAAACTTGACCATTGGTATCGAACCTGGCATTTAGCGATTCCTCATCTCCATTTGCTCTACGTGAGAAACTTACCTGCGTAAACCACTGATGACCTTTTTCTTTGAACTTTTTTGTGTAAGATAAACTTGAATTGATAAAATCCATTTCACGAGTCCATAAATCTCTACTATCATATAAAGCAGAAGTTGCACCTTCAGCATATTCTTCATAATCAAGGAACGATTTACGCTCCATATTGCGCGTTCCATATCTAAAAGCAAAAGACAATTGATTTTTATCATTGATATCGTAATCCACTCCGGTTTTAAAACCATACCCATCTCGATGGCGTTCAGTGTCTCCATTCGATATCACATAATTTGTAATTCCTTGTACTTCTGTTCTGTTCTCCGATTCCGATGTACCTTTAAAACCTCTTCTGCTGTAATCCAATCCTAAATTAAAGTTCCACTTTTTCTTTCGGTAGTTTAAAAGAAAATCAGTACTATTATTTTCGTGGCTTCCTACATTTACATTAACAACACCCGTTAAACCCAAATCCTTATTTTTCTTGGTGATTACATTAATAATACCGGCAGTTCCCTCAGGATCGTACTTAGCAGAAGGGTTGGTAATAATTTCAAGATTTTCAATCATACTTGCCGGCATTTGCTCCAAAATATCAGCAGCATCAAGAATGGAAGGCTTCCCATCAACTAAAACGGTGAAATTGGAACTTCCTCTTAAACTCACATTTCCTTCAATATCTACACTAACCGACGGGACATTCTCCAAAACATCAATAGCATTGCCACTGGCAGCAGTAATTTGTCTGCTTACAGGAATTACTTTCTTATCAATTTCATATTTTACCGGAATTCTCTCTGTAGTAACCGTTATTTCATCAAGTGCTTTGGTTGATTGACGCAAACTAACTGTTTTTAGATCAATAACCTTACGCTTTTTATTAATTGGGATATTTCGAACTGCTGCTTTATTATAACCAATAAAGGATACTTCAACAAAATAGCTGCCTGGCTTTAGTTTTTTTAAAACAAATGCCCCATTGGCATCAGTAATTGTACCATCAATTAAAGTTGAATCTGACATTGCATAAACAGATACAGTAGCATATTCTACAGGAAATTCAAGAGCCTGATCTTTTACAACTCCCTTAATCACTCCTCCTTGAATTTCCGATTTCGCAACAGGTTCAATTGCCTTGGTAATCATTACCAGACATAAAAAACCAAGCAACAGTGTTAACTTGTTCATTTTTTTGGTAGGTTAAATTTTTCTTTTGCCCACTTAAACTTACTCTTCCTTACCGAATAAACGTACATAAAACCATTACTTTAGATATTTATTAACATTTACCCGATAAAAACTAAGCTTATTTTATCATCTTGTCGAAGTATAGACACCCAAAATCCGGAAAGGTTTAATTCTATTATAGACAATTGCAAACTAAACACTATTAAATCAAGATATTATCTAACAAAAAACCACCTCAATATTTGAGATGGTAAAAGGCAAACTTATAAGCCGGGTCCTGTCCTCTCCAAAAAGAGTTTCTATCATTTATCTGGAACATTTGTTACCAAATGCCTCTAGCAATCTACCCCCCAACATCGGCCGAGTAAGCCTAAAACTGTTGGTATACTTGATCTTGCAACACATAAGGTACACGGCTACCCATGTCACCACAGGTACCGGTGAGCTCTTACCTCACCTTTTCACCCTTACCAAACTGCAAATGCACTTTTGGCGGTTATTTTCTGCTCTACTACTAAAACTTTTCAGCTTTCTTCCAGTTAAGAAGTATGTTACTCTGCGTTGCCCGGACTTTCCTCTCTTTCTCTCGAAACAGCGATAGAACCATTTGCCCGCAGTAAAATTAACAATTAACAATTATTAATGCCAATCGAGAGTTGAAAATATCATGAAAAAACAAGTATATTCTTTCCAATGTAAGCCGTTGCTCCCAGGAGTTTGAAATTTCCAGGTATGAAGTTTGAGATATTTATTTCATTTTTGGACATGCGAAATTATAAATTTCTTGCTCGCTTTACCTCTAATTATAAATCTGAAACAACTTTAGTTCAAGCCTTAATTCGAATTAACAATAAAAACTACTCATTTTAGTTACTTCTAAAAAATCATCATTAACTATTAGATTTTTAAACTATTAGTTACTTATAACTTTACAATAAAAGCATCTCTAAATCCTTGTTTTCGAACTTCGCGCAATTGACGGCGACAAACCCAATAATTGTCGTAATCTCCTACAAAATAACGGTACAATTTGTCGTGTTGGTCGTAAGATTGACTTACTCCTTCCAACTTGAAACGAGCCATTTTCACTTTGTTCTTACCAGCAAATATTTGAATCGTGTAATGAGCATCGGCTGCAGCATCTGGTTTAATAACCGATCGCTGTTCTTTACTTGGATCTTTTATTCCTGCTTTAGTAAATCCAAGGTCATGAAGTTTTTGTATTGCAGTATTTGCTTTGTTTTTATCATCGTAAGGCCCTATTTCGATATAATATACAGGTGTTTTCGCAATCTTTAAACTTGACAATTCATAATAGTAATCAACATATTCTTTCCCACGCATTTTACGCCCCATATTGTCACCACCCGAAGCTACAGCTTTAACCGACTTAGTTTTTGAAGCATCCATTAAAATTCCCTTGTTGATTACAACAAGTTTGGCACTTGCAAAATCTTTTTGAATTTTGTCTTTCAAGTATTTTTGTGCATTGCCAACATCTTCAAATTTTCCCAACAGATAATGAAATTTTCCATCTTGCTTGTGGGCTTTGGGTTTTAATGGCAGAAATTTATCGGCCGTTAAAATTTCATTTGATTCCTGTAGTTTAATGCTGTAAAAGTAAGCATTATCAATATTGCTTAATTTTGTGATTGCTGTTTCAGCAGTTTCCTTTTTCTGCACTTCTTTCTTTTGAGGTTCCGGAGCCGCCAATCCTTCCAAAGCATCTTCCGAAAATTTCTCCAGCAAATCTACAACTGTAGCTTGCTCATATCCCATTTCCTTTATTCTTACACTTAACTCTTCAGCTTCTTTACGCGATTTTGTAATCCCTGATAAATAATGAAAGTTTCCATCTTCTCCACTCAATTCTATTACATCATTCAGGTTTTCGAAATAATCAGTGTAAACGGGATATTTAAACTGGGCAATCTCTACAGCATAAGATGTACTTCCTGCTGAAGAATAAAAATTTAAATCAAAAATTGGTGAGAAATAACCAATTGTTCCGGCTGATAATACAATGCAAATTATGAAATAAATGTTTCTCATAGTGTTTGATAGAATAGAGTATAGAGATAAATTGGACCCAATGGCCGTAGTAAATATAATAAAATCCGAGTGATTACCAATTAAGTTTTATGAATTAACATTGATTAATTATATGGAATTTCTCTCCGCAATGACGAAAGTAGTGGTATTAACTGCAAAAATCAAAGTGCAAACAAGAAAAACAGCAGTATATCCGTTCATAATCGTCTCATTTTAATTGCAAAATACAATATGCCTGAAAATTTCTTAGTTTCCTCAACAATTTGATAAAATACTCCTTAAATTATTCTACCACAAACAGCAACTCCAACCTGCGATTTTCCTGATGCTGCTCTTCACTACAATCAACCCCATCAATACAACCATTAATTATAAATTGTTCCCCATAAGCATTGTATGATATTTTTGACTGTTCAATTCCTTGAGCTACCAGATATTCAACTGCCATTTTAGCTCGTTTCAATGACAATACTTTATTGGATGCTGCACTTCCTCTTGAATCGCTATGTGCATTTATAACAACGCCTAAGTCAGGATATATTTTCCAAAAATCGGCCAATTTCTTTAAAATCTGTTTGGCTTCTGTATTTAAATATTGCACTCCTGAATCAAAATGAATTTTACGGAAAATCAATCTCTTATCAGGATAATGAATTGGTGTCAAATCCTTTACAAAATCATTCTCTGCACTCTTTTCTAACCTCTTAAGCAATAACTCTACACTCAGGTTTGATTCTACCGGATAGTATTTTAAATACTCCGTTTCATACCCTTGCTTTTCCGCCTGTATCTCGTAAAGTATTCCTTTTCCCAATTCATAATATGAAACATCAAACTCATAAGCATCTGCTGCGAGCTGATTAAGCTTTACATTCTGATTGTTAAGCACTTTTTTTACCTCAAGCTTAGGATTTTCGATAGCCTTTTGGGTTTTCATATCTTTTACCAGCAATTCAACCTGTACTTTTCGATCGGCTCCCAAAGAATATATCCTATCCCGAATTCCTTTATTGTTTCTGTCTGAAACAAATAAAACCTGTCCGGTATCAGGACTGTCATGAATGCTAAAATCGTTAAAAGAAGAATTAATATCTGCTCCTGCATTCTTAATATTTCCCCAATTTCCTTCTTTTGTTTTCGATGCATAGAATAAATCCAACATCCCATAACCAACCTGGCCATTGGAAGCAAACCAAAGATTTCCGTCCTTTAGTAACCTAGGATATATCTCGTTGTGCTTTGTATTAATCTCTGGTCCCAAATTCACTGGAGTTCCCCAAGAATTGCCTCTTTTCTTGCTGATATAAAGATCCATTCCTCCAAATCCTCCCGGCATATCAGATGCAAAATAGATACTTTTCCCATCTTGTGTTAAAAACGGATAGGCACATGAGTATTTTCGATCATTAAAAGGCAAAACAGCATTTGCTCTCCATTTTTCATTTCTAAACTCAGCCTCAACAATTTCCATATATTGCCTACCCCTCTTGGTATACCAACGCGTATAATACATGCTTTTCCCATCTCCTGAAAATGATACTGCACCTACATCAACGCCATCATCCAATTTGGGTGCAAAATCATTTACATTCGAAAGTTTCTGATTTTGCAATTCGCTATAAAACAGTTGGTAAGTTTTATCGCCTTTGGCATTCTTCTTGCCCAAATTGGAAAATACAATTTTGTTACCTGTAACCGTTACTCCCAAACTTTTTGATTTTGGTTGAGAAGCAATTGAACGCAAATACAAATCGGAATTTCTACTATTTATATTTAATTCTTGTATTGCTTTTATTCTTTCATCAATACTTTCCCCATCTGCTCCTTTTTCAGCTGCTCTCTCACTAAATAATATAGCTGCTTCATGATTTCCAACATTCAAATAAATGTGCGATAACGCCAATAAATCATCTACAGATTTCTCACTATCATGTATTTTTTGATAATAGGCCTCCGCTTCCTGATAATCTCCCAGGAAATAGTACGATTCAGCTATTTTCCTGTTAATCTCTGAGTTTTTCTCTTCAATATTTTTCAGATTGGCAATCGCTTCAGGATAGTGCTTCTTATTATATGCCTTTTCTCCTCTGCGCAAAAATCGATTTTGAGCTTGCAATACAAATGCAAGAGAAACCAGCAAAATGGTCAGTTGAATTTTGGAAGTCATACTTTAATCATGTTTGGGATGAACATAAATAAAAATAGAACTTTTTTGTTAGAAATTCCAAATCTCAAGCTGCTTATTTTAGGCATAAAAAAATTACAATTGAAAAAGTAATTCAATCCAAATACGCATATAAAATCTCGTAATAATTTGAAATTGTTTGGCTTAAACAATCAAAATCGAAAGAAAAAAACACAAAATTCCGATATATAAATTTGGCTTACAATTAAGATGTAAAACCCTTCGGTTGTTAATCTTTCTTCATCAACAATGAGCTATCCCCATAACTTAAGAATCGGAAGTCCTTGTCAAGTGCATGTTGATAAATTTTGCGCCAATCTTCGCCTACCAATGCCGAAATTAGCAACAATAATGTGCTTTGTGGCTGATGAAAATTGGTTACCAATCCTTTAATTACTTTAAAATTGTACCCCGGAGCAATAATAATTTGAGTTGCAGCATTAAAAAGGCTTATTTCATTCTCTTCCATATAGGTACAAATGGCATTAAACGATTCTTGTACCGAATACTTTTGGGGCAACTGATATGCCTCCCACTGTTTTAAAAGTTTAGGGTTTTCTGTTTTCGTCAAAATTTTTACTCCCATCCAGTACAAACTTTCCAAAGTTCGAACAGATGTTGTTCCAACAGCAATAACACCATTTTTGGCAGATACAATACTTTGCAAACTCTCTGCTCTTACCTGAATGTGTTCGGTATGCATTTCATGATCACCTATCTGCTCCGATTTCACTGGTTTAAAGGTACCAGCTCCAACATGTAAAGTCAATTCTTCTCGTTGAATTCCTTTTGAATCCAAATCGGCAAAAACTTTATCCGTAAAGTGTAAACCTGCAGTGGGCGCAGCAACCGACCCCTCGTATTTTGAGTACACAGTTTGATACCTTAGCAAATCTCCTTCTTCGGTGTCTCGGTTCAAGTAAGGAGGAATAGGAATTTTTCCTGTTTGTTCCAACACCTCACTAAAACTCAAATCATCATGATTCCAGCTAAACTGAATTTCCTGGGCACCATCAAGCATTTGAATTCTTTCAGCTTGTAAACAGTACTCCTTTCCATCCACATAAAATGGCATCGACAATGCACCAGACTTCCATTTCTTAGAATTTCCAACAATACACTTCCAGGTTGATTTTCCTGTTGCCTGAAAAGCCAAATTATAATCGGCAGGATTCAATGGCTCAAGGCAAAAAATTTCAACCCTTGCTCCTGTTTCTTTATGGAAAATTAATCGGGCTTGAATTACTTTGGTATTGTTATATACCATTTTAGTCCCCGGCTCTATTTCATTCGAAAGTTGATTGAATACAGATTCAGTAATTTCATTATCTCGATACACCAATAATTTTGACAAATCTCTATTCTCCAAGGGATGCTTGGCAATTCTATGATCAGGTAAATCGTATGCAAAGTTTGCAATTTCGATTTGTTGCGTCTCTAATGATTTATTTTCTGTATTAATCTCCATTTTCCTTTATCTATCGGCTACACATTATCATCAGGGCAATCGCATTTAAGTTTATTCATTAATTTATCCCAACAAATGTAAAAGTTTGGGTGTTTCCCTTCGGGTCGGGCTATACACTACAAGTCCTCGCTTCGCTGTGGGCTTTTCGTTCCTATCCCTAACACAAAGGAAGTACCCTCCTTATACTTCCACTCAAACTGGAATAATCACTACAAAATAATCAACATCAAATATTTATAATCTCACTTTAAGTGAAAATATCAAATGGAGCTTTTAAATCAATACTTCGTTAATGTTTTTTAACTATCAATTTTATAGTGACAAAAGCATTTAAAGTGTGATTTTGTTACAAGTTGTTTTGAGTGCTTTGCAAATCAAACCAACAAGCTATTATAAATACAATAAATAGTTAAATACGATTAGCCTTACATTATCATGCAGCAATTCATTTTGATCGGCAAAAATAGCTAACTTTGTCGGGAATTAAAAAAATCAAATCAAATGCAAATAAATATAGGCGATAAAGTCCGTTTTTTAAACGATATAGGAGGTGGAATTGTAACAAAAATAATTGATGCCAATACCGTTATGGTATTGAACGATGAAGATGAATTTGAAATCCCAAGTTTAAAGAAAAATCTCGTTGTTGTTGAACCAGCAGGAGGAGAACAGAGCAGTCAACAACAAACAACAAGCATTGGTTCAGACAGTTCAAATATCAGCAAAACCACACAGCCTTTATTTGTTGAAAAGGAAGAGGTATACATTGCTTTTGTTCCACGCGAAGGCTACACACCTACCGAGAGTCCTCTTGAATTGTATTTAATTAACGATACCAATCATATTCTGCTTTACGGATTTTACGATCAGAAAGGGAACAAAATGGAAGGTCAAACTGCCGGAAATCTTGATCCGAAATCGAAAATTTTATTAACGGAGTATGATACCAAAGAGCTAAATGAACTATCGAACTGCTTCTTGCAGATTTTGTTTTACAAACCAGGCGAAACTGAAATCAAAAAACCTCTTGAAAGAAACATTAAGGTCCAACCTGTTAAATTCTACAAATCGAGCAGTTATAAGGACAATGCATACTTTTATCAAAATGTAATTCTTCACAAATTAACCGGTGAAAATCTGGAACGCAAAATGGAAGAACTGAGCCAGAAAGAATTTAAGAAAGTGCTTCGCGAGAAAGAGTCTTCAGGCAAAGTAAAAAACAAACCAGCCAACATTAAAGGAAAAGATGATATTGTTGAAGTGGATTTACACATCAACGCCTTAATTGATTCAGTAACCGGCCTTTCAAATGCAGATATTCTGGAATATCAAATGAACAAATTTCACGAAATAATGCGCGAATACCAAAACTCAAAAGGCAAGAGAATTGTTTTTATTCACGGAATTGGCAACGGAACTCTTAAAAAGAAAGTACATGATGAATTGCGTCGCAAATATAAAAAACACTATCAACAAGATGCTTCGTTCAAAGAATATGGGTGGGGTGCTACGATGGTTACAATAAGATAGTTTTGAATTATGGAATGTAAACAGGTGTTATACCAAATGTAATATTTAATGAGCCATTTTAGAAAATAGTACAATGCCAATGCTGAAAATATTGGCAGTGCGTCCCAATGAATTCGAGATTGCAACACACACAAAGACAGTGTTCCCTGATATTCCCACTCAAAGTGGGATGATCAGTACAAAATACAACACCAAATATTGATAATTTCACTTAAAGTGAGAATATCAAATGAATTTTTTTAATACAATAAACAGTTAAATACTGTAAATCAAACCAATGACTAACGAACTATTATTGAATTTACGTATGCAAAAATGATTTAATTGGCTCAAAACAAGCCAAGAATGCCAAAATACCCAAAATTGCGATTACAATTCCCGAAATCTTGTTGATCCAGAACAATTGTTTTAATCTGAATTTACTGCGAAAAGCATTAATAATAGTTGAAAGTGTATACCACCAAAGCGCGCCTCCAAGCAACACTCCCAAAATCAAAAACAATTCAATTCTGAGTGTTGGATTCGACCCGAAAATAGAAGCACCGGCAAATACCGCCACAAATACAAACACAGCAATTGGATTGGATGCCGTTAGAAAAAATATGGAAAGAAAATCGCCAAGCATTCCTTTTTTACCTGGTTTGTGAGCTCCACGAATTTGTTTTACAGGGTTGGTAAGAAAAATCCTCATACCTACATAAACCAAAAAAATACTACCTATTAGTTGCAGATAGAATTCCTGAGCTTTAATAAAGTTGATAACAATTCCTAAACCAAAGGCAGCTACAGTGGCATAAAACATATCTGCAACAGCGGCACCCATTCCGGAAATAAACCCGGCAAGTTTACCTTTTTGAATTGTTTTTTGAATGATCAATACACCTATCGGACCTAAAGGTATCGACACCATTAAGCCTACTACAATCCCCTTAAATATATATTGAAAGTCCAACTAATCGTCTTTTTCAGTTAACAAAATTGATTCGCAAAGTTCGGAATAAATCTCTTAAAATTCCATATCATTCGATGAAAATCTTTGAAGAATTGTATCATCGTTAATTTCTTTCGATAAAGATTCAATTACTTTCATCGGAACATCAAACAAATCAATTACAATTAGTCCATCCAAACAATCGTTAAAATTAGGATCAATGTTAAAGCCTATAATTTTAGCATTCAGCGATATATACTTTTTAAGTAAAACGGGCAACTTATCGTTGGTAATCTCAAAATCACCAATTAGCTTATCTAATTTATTGATATCATTTTTTGCTGTTGCCAATAAAATATCAATATCTAAATCAGTTGTTTTTACTTTGAATTGTTTCCTCGATTTGATATGCTGTCCCAACTCATAATCGAAATAATTGGCCATAATAAACTTAATAATCAAATCTTTCGACAAATTCGAATATTTATTACTTATACTAACCGGGCCAATTAAATAACGAGATTGAGGATTTTTCAAAAGAAAATACAATATCCCTTTCCAAAGCAAAAACAAAGGCATTGGCTTGCGCTGATATTCTTTCACAATAAAAGACCGGCCAAGTTCCAATGATTGATTTAAAATTGGTTGAAATTTTTTACTCATTCGGAAAAGGCTTTGTAAATAAAACCCTTTTAAACCATAACCCGGAAGTATTTCATGCCCTTTTCCAACCCTGTAAGCACCAACAATTTTATGATTCTCTTCATCCCAAATGAACAACTGATGGTAATACAGGTCGAATTCATCAATATCAATACTTTGATTTGTTCCCTCTCCTACTTCACGAAAAGTAATTTCACGTAATCGTCCTATTTCGTTTAAAATGTTAGGCAGTTTTGAAGAAGGCGCACAGTAAACGCCGTAAGATCTACTCTTAAATAACAAGTAATCATCAGCCAAACCTTCTACTTCTTTGCGAATAACTGAGGGGTCAACAGGAGATATAACCTCCTCTACCTTAACTTTTTTGGTTCTGCGCTTAAAGCGATAAAACTTCTTTACCTCAATAGGTGTTCCCAGCATGTATGTTTTTGCCCGAAGAAATCTGCCATACTGATTGATATCTGTAAAGCCTTTCTGATCTTTTTCCGAGATAGGATTACCGATTCTGATACGAACCACCTTATTCTTTTTATTCAAAAGTTCTGAAGGCAGCTTAACGGTTCGTAAACTTGGATGAATCATTCCCAACAAATAAAAAATTAAACTGTTGTTTCCCTGAAAATAAATCGGAATTACAGGAACATCAGCTTTTTTAATAAATTTAAGAATAGAAGGCATCCACTGTTTATCGGTAATATTATGAGTTGCCGTTTGATACGTTGAAACTTCGCCTGCCGGAAAAATTCCCAATGGCTTACCATCACTCAAATGGCGCAATGCCTCTTTTAATCCTCCGGTACTCGAAGCAACACCTTTTCTGTCTTCAAACGGATTAACTCCTAAGAAATAATCCTGAATTGGCTCTACCTTTTTCAATAAAAAGTTTGCCATTGCCTTAAAGTCGGGCCGTACCAAACTCAACAGTTTTATCAGAATAATTCCATCAATACCTCCAAACGGATGGTTAGATATGGTAATAAAAGCTCCTTCTTTTGGTATTCGCTTTAACTCTTCTTCATCAAATTCAAACTTAATTCCCAGCTCATCAATCAAAGCATCAATAAATTCAATTCCATCCTTACAGCAGTTATCTGAATACAATTTATTCAGCTTATTTAATTTCAGAATGTACATTAAAAATTTGGCAAAACTCTCGCCGCCAAACCAATTTAAACTTTCGCTGGCTTTTAGTAAATCTTTCGGATCAACTAACTTCATACATCAATATTTTCCAAAAAGCCCTCTCGCAAAGGAAAAATCTCTAATCAAAATGAGATTTGCTTTTTTACTTAGTTTCTGTTTAGGTTGTCTTTTCTCAACTGAGTAAAAATAGTATTATTTCTTATATGAAAGCGTGAATATTTGGTTAAATCATCAATACTTTTCTACTATTTAAATATTTTCTTTCTTCCACACTCCTTTATGAAAAACAGTAACTTGCTCAAAACCTATCTGTTTCAAATATTTTATTGTGTCATCAAAACAATTCAACAATTCATTGGGATGATGTGCATCCGAACTAATCATTATTGGAATTTTTTTGTTGCAACACTCTTTTAAAAAGTAGTCATCAGGGAATAATTTCTCTGATTTCTTCTTGTATACGCCTCTGGTATTTACCTCAACAACAGTTCCCGATTCTGCAACAGCATCCAAACTTTTGTTCAGCAAATCAATATACCAATCTTCTTTTTCCGAAAAATATTGCGATTTGTTGTTCATTTTTACTTTGTCAATATGACCAATTACATCAGGTTTTTGAGTTTTTATCATCTCAATAATCTGATTGTAATATGCGCTTACCGCTTTTCTAATATCTCCCTGAAATAGTGTTTCTAATCCTTCCGAATAATTTGTATCCGGGCCATCTAAAAACCAAAAATCCGAATGCCCTCCAGACTTGACCAAATGAACAGAACCAATCGTATAATCAAGGTCAGCAGATTTCTTCCACTGCGAAAATGATTTTGTTACTCCGGGTATATAATCAATCTCCATCGAAAGATAAACTTCAATTTCATCTTTATATTGCCTCTTGAGGCGATTAATTTCCGTAACGTAAGCATCAACATCAGAAGCCTTCATGGCCCAAGCTATATCTGAATTTAAAGGTGCATGCGATGAAAACCCAATTGCTTTCATTCCCTTCTTGATTCCTTCCTGAATATAACTTTCAGGATTTTCTTTTCCATCGCAAAATGATGAATGTGTATGATATGAGAAATATGCCATTTTCATGTTTTATGTTGTTCAAATATAAAGTCAATGTACTGAAGATACAAAGATCGGTTTACGAATAACAATCCGCTTCTTTAAAATGTTTTTAAATAATGCTATCTTTGCAGTAATTTCAATACTTATGGCGAACAAAGAAACAACAAAATATCATCAGTGGCTACCTACATCGGCCAAAGAGGTTAAGGAAAGAGGATGGGAAGAGTTAGATGTAATTCTTTTCAGCGGAGATGCGTATGTAGATCACCCTTCGTTTGGAGCTTCTGTAATAGGAAGAATTATTGAACACGAAGGATTAAAAGTTGCAATTGTTCCCCAACCAAACTGGCGCGACGATTTACGGGATTTTAAAAAACTTGGCCAGCCCAGATTGTTTTTTGGAGTTACTGCCGGCAATATGGATTCCATGGTGAATCATTATACGGCAAACCGAAGACTTCGCCACGATGATGCTTACACACCTGGTGGAAAGCATGGGTTTCGCCCTGATAAACCAAGTGTTGTTTACACACAGATTCTTAAAAAATTATATCCTGAAACTCCAATTATAGTAGGTGGTATCGAAGCTTCTTTAAGAAGATTAACACATTACGATTATTGGGAAGATCAATTAAAACCAAGTATTCTTTTGGATAGTGGTGCCGATTTGTTGGTATACGGAATGGGAGAAAAACCGCTGAAAGAAATCATTCGTTTGTTGAAACGAGGTGTTCCGTTTTACTCTCTTACCAACATTCCACAAACTTCGTTTATCGTAAATCAGGATGAAAAGTATGCCACTAAAAAACAATGGCAAAGTCAGGAGCTATTTTCTCATGAAGATTGTTTGGCAGATAAAAAAAAGTTCGCAAGTAACTTTCGGTATATCGAAATGGAATCGAATGCCATGATGGCAAAAAAACTGGTTCAAAACTATACAGATCAGCAAATTGTGATTAACCCTCCGTATCCGGTAATGAATGAAAAGGAAATGGATGAGATATTTGACCTGCCATACACCAGATTGCCACACCCAAGATACAAAGGAAAAAACATTCCTTCATTTGAAATGATAAAATTCTCGGTAAACATGCATCGTGGATGTTTTGGTGGATGTTCATTCTGTACTATTTCGGCTCATCAGGGAAAGTTCATCGCAAACAGATCAGAAAAATCCATCCTTAAAGAAGTTGAGCAAATTACAAAAATGCCTGATTTTAAAGGATACCTTTCCGACTTAGGCGGTCCATCTGCCAACATGTACCAAATGAAAGGAATATTTGAATCGATATGTAAAACTTGTCGCCGTCCTTCATGTATTCATCCTGATGTTTGTCCAAATCTGAATACAAACCATCAGCCAATGCTTGATGTTTACAGGAAAGTTGATAAAATACCCGGTGTAAAGAAGTCGTTTATTGGTAGTGGTGTTCGTTATGATTTAATGCTACACAAAACAAAAGATGAAGAGGCAAACAAATCGAATAAGGAATATGCCGTTGAATTAATCAAGAATCATGTTTCAGGCCGATTAAAAGTTGCACCAGAGCATACGTCTGATGAAGTTTTGGATATGATGAGAAAACCTTCTTTCAAATTGTTTTATAAATTAAAATCCTTATTTGATGACATCAACAAAAAAGAAGGCTTGAACCAGCAGTTGATTCCATACTTTATTTCCAGTCACCCCGGAAGTCATGGTGCCGATATGGCCGATCTGGCAATAAAAACCAAAGAACTGGATTTTAAATTGGAGCAGGTTCAGGATTTTACACCAACACCCATGACTGTTGCCACGGTAATCTACTATTCTGGTTACCATCCTTATACTTTAAAGAAAATATATACAGCAAAAACAAAAAAGGAAAAATTATCGCAACGAAAATTCCTGTTTTGGTATAAAAAAGAATATCGTGACGCAATTAAGCAAGAGTTAATCAAAATGGGGAAAAAAGATTTACTCACCAAGTTATTTAGATAGTTTAACAAACAATAAACACGATTAATAATAATTTTATTGACATTAATTTCGTATTGCTTTATTATTATTTGATATAATTGTATTTTAGGTGTTTAAACTCTAAGCTTAATCTATGAAACCATTCTACCAAACAATTTTTAAATATTTGTTATTATTTGGATTTATTTTTTTGTCTACCAGTTGTGGAAAGACAAAACAAGACAGGCAAAATGAAGAAGGAATCGAATTGTTGGCCAACAAAAAATACACAGAAGCAGTTAAACATTTTACTTCAATCATAAAAGAAGATAAAAATTATCTGCCTGCCTATTTTAATCGTGCCATAGCCTACTCGTTTCTAAATAACAATCGAGTTGCCATAAACGATTTAAATATTGTAATCGGCAAGCAGAGATACGAAGAAGAAGCCTATTTGAACAGAGCTATTTTGTTCGAGAATCAAAAAAACTACAAACAGGCCATTAAGGATTACTCTCACGTTTTAAACATCAATCCCAGAAACATTAAAGCATATCATTACAGGGGAATTTGCAAATATTACATTGAAGATTATAAAGGAGCAATAGCAGATTATAAGCATTCAATTAAAATTGGTTTAAATTCTTCCGGTGTTTATTACAACAAAGCTGTTTCATTAGATTGTATCGGCAATTTTAAGGAAGCCATTAAGTTCTACAACAAAGCAATTACCATTGACAAAAAACTAGATAGGGCCTATTATGCCCGTGGCATAGCCAAATTAAAAAATGGCGATAAAAATGGTGCTGTTAAGGACATTACAAAATCAATTAATATGGGTTACAAAAAGGGTTCCGATGTACTAAAACAAATCAAATGATATTTATAAGTTGTAAGAAGAAAGCCTTTGGCTGTTAGTTATGAAGCTAAAAACTAACATCTAAAGGCTAATAACCTTCTATAATTGTAATCCAAATTTATTTCTCAAACAATCTTCCCTGCCAGGTATTTCTCTTTTTTAACAAATTATCCAGTTTGTTTACGAACTGATAGTTTTTAATACCTCCCCATTTGGGTGCAATCAACCAGCCCGGAGGTGCTTGATTGATAAAACGATCCAACATAACACCCGGATTAATTCTTTCGATTACATCAACAATAAAATCGAGATATTCTTCCAATTCAAACAAATAGAACCTCTCAGGATTTTCAAGATATTCCTTTGCCATTTGGGTGTTATTCAAAATTTGCAACTGATGTAGTTTTAAGGTTTCAATTGGTAGTTTCGAAAGACGAACTGCATGATTCAACATTTCTTCCTTACTATCATATGGCAAACCATTTACCAAATGAGCTCCAATATGGATACCTCGGTTGGCAGTTCTTATGATGGTTCTTTCTGCCTCTATATAGGTATGACCACGATTAATGGCTAACAAAGCATCATCATTTGCCGATTCAACACCATATTCTATACCGATATAATAATTCCTTGCCAACTCTTCCAAATAGTCCAAAACATCATCACTAACACAATCTGGCCTGGTGCCTATTACCAGGCCAACCACTTTTTCATGAGACAAAGCTTCTTCGTATAAGCTTTTTATCTGTTCAATATGTCCGTAAGTATTAGAATATGCCTGAAAATATGCCAAATACTTTTGACTTTTATATTTTGCCTTGAAAAAATCGATTCCCTCCTCTATTTGAACAGTAATTGTTTTACGCGGACTGCAATAATCAGGATTAAAACTATTGTTGTTGCAATAAGTACAACCTCCTATTCCTTTGTTACCATCACGATTTGGGCAAGTAAAACCTGCATCAATCGATACTTTTTGAATGCGCTCAGAAAATCGGGATTTAAAATAAGACGGAAAGTCATTGTATCGTCTTTCATGTCCCCAAGGATAAGTAGTGTCAGTCATTTACTTCTATATTTTGTGGTAAAAATACAAATAGAAATCGAATTCAAAACTTGTCTCCAAAATTTTCATTCTTCATATTTTAACCATTATTTGTTTGCATTACAGTTATTGTTACAATTACATTACTAATATATAAAATTACTGTATTGCATAATTTTTTTCTTTATTAAAGCTCAATGTCTTTTCTTTTTTTGAAAGTATTCTTTATCTTGCTTCGGACACTTTAATAAAACTTTAACCATGTTTTCAGAACAAGATCTATCTCAATTTCAATCTAAAGGAATTTCAAAAGAAAAAATTGAAGAACAGATAAGTAACTTCAATAATGGTTTTCCGAAGATGAAACTGAAAAAACCGGCTACAATAGAAGACGGTATAACCAAAATTCAAGATGACGAACTTGAGATTTACGAAGAAGTGTACGAAACACACTCCAAGAATCTCTCTCTATTAAAATTTGTTCCAGCTTCGGGTGCTGCATCCAGAATGTTTAAAATCTTATATGATTTTCTTAATACTTATCAAGATACAGAAGATGAGTATTTAAAATTCTTATCCCGAAAAGGTCCTGAAACCATGTTCAACTTCTTTGACAGATTAGAAGATTTTGCATTCTATGGCGATCTTAGAAACGCGATGACTGAGGAAGGTTTGGATTTGGAAAAAATGGCCGATAAGAATAAATTCAAGGAAATTTTATCGATGCTATTAAATAGCAAAGGCCTCAACTATGGCAATTTACCCAAAGGCCTGTTAAAATTCCACAGGTATAAGCATTATTCAAGAACCGCATTCGAAGAGCATTTGGTTGAAACATTAAACTATGCAAAAGATAAAGTCGGCAATGCTAATATTCACCTAACTGTTTCGGAAGATCACAAGGAACTTTTTAATGATCGCTTTACTAAAACATTCGATACATTCGAAGAAAAGTACGAAGGAAAACTTAATGTTTCCTATTCTGTACAAAAACCTTCTACCGATACAATTGCTGTTGACATCAACAATGAACCTTTCCGCAACGAAGATGGTTCAATTTTATTCCGCCCAGGTGGACACGGTGCATTAATCGAGAACTTGAATGAACTTGATGCAGACATTATCTTTGTCAAAAATATCGATAATGTTGTTCCCGATCGTCTGAAAGAAACAACTTACAAGTATAAGAAAGTATTGGCAGGTGTATTGTTAGAGAATCAATCCATCATTTTCGATTATCTGAAAATACTGGAAACTGATAAAGATATCTCTGAAGAAACTCTTAACGAGATGATGGTTTTTCTTGAAGAAAAACTATGCACAATTGCTCCTGCAAGCTTAAAGAAAGATAATCCTGAAAAAGTTAAGAAATATCTTTTCGATAAGTTCAACCGACCAATTCGTGTTTGCGGAATGGTTAAAAATGAAGGTGAACCAGGTGGCGGTCCTTTCTGGGCCAGAAATATCGATGGCTCTGTATCTTTACAAATTGTGGAAGGATCTCAAATTGACAAAACAGATGTAAGACAAAAGAATATTCTTGAAAGAGCCACGCATTTTAATCCTGTTGATTTGGTTTGCGGAACCAAAGATTTTAAAGGAAATAAGTTTGATTTGTATCAATTTATCGACCCTCAAACTGGTTTTATTTCAGAAAAATCGAACAACGGAAGAAATTTGAAGGCAATGGAATTGCCAGGATTATGGAATGGTGCAATGTCTGATTGGAACACCATTTTTACAGAAGTTCCGATTATAACCTTTAACCCGGTAAAAACAATATTCGATCTCTTGCGAATAGAACACAGAAACTTATAATACCATTTAAAAAAAATGCCGATGTAATAATGGTTGAGCCTTTCGAGTGAAATGTAGATAAGTCTCATTTCATTATACAATCGGTATAATTCATAAAGGTCTTGCAATGCAAGGCCTTTTTATTTTTAAACTGCAAACAACAATTCGTTAATATCTTGAAGCTTGATAATTTTAAAATAAATCCTACTTTTGCAAAGCAGTAATCATTTTAATTTGGTAAATGATAGATAATACGGAAAACTATCTTGATGGTGATGTACTTACAATTGTAAGTAGATATGAACAAATGATTAAAGCGAATGAGCTTTACTATTTTGATGTTCATGAATTTGAAAGCATCATAGATCATTATATCGAAAAAAATAAACTTAGCGATGCTGTTAAAGTAACCAAAATTGCTTGCCAGCAGCACCCCTCTGCCATTTCAATCCAAATTAAAAAGGCTCAGGTTTTACTTAATCGTGGGCAACACCTCGAATCACTGGCAATCTTAAACCGAGTTCAAGGAATCGAATCATCGAACAAAGAGATATGGCTTTTAAAAGGCAATATCTACAACCTAATGGGAAAGCACAAAAGTGCTAAAAAACAATTCGATGAAGCCTTAACCAAAGATCATGAAAACAGAGAAGATCTGCTTTTTAGAATTGCAATGGCATTTGAGCAGTTGAATCAATTTGATTTGGCAATTGGATATCTTGAAGAGGCTTTGAGATTAAATGAAAATGACTCAGAGGTACTTTTCGAATTAGGATATTGCTACGAAAAACTCGGGCTCGATGAACAGAGCATTGAAACCTACAGTAAGTTTCTTGATATCAATCCTTTCTCAGACAACGCCTGGTACAATATCGGAATTGTTTACAATCGACTAACAAATTTTGCAAAGGCAATAGAAGCTTACGAGTTTGCGCTTGCTGTTAATCCGCAGCACAACAAAGCCTATTTTAACATGGCAAATGCCTTAGCCAACTCCGGAAAATTCGAAGAAGCAATTAAATACTACATTGAGTATTTGGAGTTTGAAGATGACCATGCTTCAACCTACTCGTACATTGGCGAATGTTTCGAGAAATTAAACGAGTACGATCAGGCTCTTAATTACTACGAAATGTCGATAAAAACCAACGATGAACTTCCTGATCCGTGGTTTGGCATGGGATTAATTTTGATGTATCAGGATAAGATTGACGAAAGCTTGGTTTACCTTGAAAAAGCTAAAAAATTGGATGATGAAAATCCTGACTATTGGTTTGCATTGGCATCGGCTTACTCAAGATCTCAATCGCCACAAAGAGCAGTTCGTGCTTTTCGTGAAGCAATTGATTTGGATCCATACGATCCTACTTTCTCGATAACATTAGCTGAATTTTATCACCAAAATGAAAAAGCAGAAACTGCCATTGATGTGTTACTGGAAAGTTTAGGTTACAATCCTGATTCGCCGCAAATTTTAAACAACCTGGCAGCTTATTACATGCTTTCCGGCAATTTAAATGCAACAGAGCATTACATCAAAAAAGCAACTGATATCGATGCTGAAAATCTAAAAGAAATCTTTCTTCAGTTTCCCGAATTAGAAGAAAATTCGCAATTCAAGAAGATTATTGCAGCATATTCAGCTTAAAACAAATACGTTCTTACTTACAAGCCTAAAACAATTATGCCTAGAAAAATCAAAGATTATGTTCTTATTTCCCTAAAAGGAATGGGAATGGGAGCTGCCGATGTTGTCCCAGGTGTTTCCGGTGGTACCATCGCTTTCATCACTGGTATTTACGAAGAATTAATCAATACGATTAAATCGGTAAATCTAAGTTCGATAAAACTTCTTTTACAATTTAAATTGAAAGATTTCTGGAAAGCAATTAATGGGAATTTTCTTTTGGCTTTACTTTCCGGAATTATCATCAGCTTCCTTTCCTTAGCCAAATTGATTAAGTATTTACTGGAGCAACAACCCATCCTGATTTGGTCTTTCTTTTTCGGTCTTATTGTTGCTTCGGCAATTGTGATAGCCAGAAAAATCACAGAATGGAAAGCCAGAACCATTATCGCAATGATTATCGGAACAGCTATTGCCTATATGATTACCGAGATCACTCCTGCTGAAAGTCCTACAAGTTATTGGTTCTTATTCTTATCTGGAGCATTGGCCATTTGCGCCATGATTCTTCCTGGGATTTCGGGAGCTTTTATTTTAGTTCTATTAGGATCATACAATTACATTTTAAGTTCTTTAAGCAGTTTTAAAATCGATGTAATTGCAGTAGTAGCAATGGGTGCAGGTATCGGCATATTAAGCTTCTCGCACCTTCTTAGCTGGTTGCTAAAAAAATATCACAACATGACCATTGGTTTGCTTTCAGGATTTATGATTGGATCATTGAACAAAGTATGGCCATGGAAAGAAACGATTTCAACTTATATCGATCGTCATGGTGTAGAAAAACCTTTGGCTCAAGATAATATACTTCCAAGCACCTTCGAATCTTTATTCCAACAAGATTCTCAACTTTATGTTGCTTTAGTTTTGGCAGTTGCCGGATTCTTACTAATTTGGATTATGGAAAAGTATTCTCCTGAAGAATCACAATAACAGTTACAAGTACTTAAAGGTTAAAGTGCCTAAAGTTAAAAAACATGACAACATCATTTAATTATAATTTGTTATCTAATAACCTGAGTTCGATTAAAAATATCTATCACAGAAAATCAGATTTATTTAAGATTTGCTTTAAAAAATCTGAAAGAATATCGGGATATTTTGAAGAATTTTTAAAGTGAAGATTGGATGAAGATGATTTTTTCAAAGA